>NZ_JAMHKS010000067.1:0-140921 GCF_025566055.1 Leclercia tamurae | reverse complement strand
CAGCCCACTGCAGGGATCTACAATACAGGCTCGTGGCCTGAGGCCGGGTACGGCATGTGGACTGCATGGCAGAAAGAACTGGCCGGTTCTTTCTGCACGAAAGGATAATACAAGGCCGGGTAAGGCGAAGCCGCCACCCGGCTTTTTTATGGAGAAAATAAGGAGAGAAATAGCAGGGAAAAAGTAGGAATTCCCAATAAATGCGGTCACTTACAGAATAGGATTGCAGAGAATAACATCCTCCACGCCCCTCACGTAATCTCCTTACATCGGCCCACATCGGGCAAGAATAATAAGGAGTAACCTATGTCTAAACTGAAACCTGCACTTATCGCACTTTCGCTGATGCTGGTGGCTCCGATGGCGGTTCAGGCCGCTGAAATCACCCTGGTACCGGCGGTTAAACTGCAGATTGGCGATCGGGATAATCGGGGTCACCACTGGGATGGCGGCCGCTGGCGTGACAATGACTGGTGGAAGTCCCACTACGAGTGGCGCGACAATCGCTGGCGTCCGCATGGCGAGCATCACGATAATCGCCACAACGATCGTCATGACGATCACCGTCATGGACCGGACTGGAAGCACCATTAAACTCACCCCGCCAACCGGCGGGGTTTTGCGTTACTGCTCGTGGCGTTTAAATACCAGCTCACCTTTCCCTGACGCTTCCTCGTCAAAGACATAGCCTTCGCTGTCGAATGCCGTCAGCTGCTCTGGCTTCGTCAGACGATGTTCAATGATGTAACGGCTCATCAGCCCGCGCGCTTTTTTGGCGTAGAAGCTGATCACTTTGAACTTACCGTTCTTCTCGTCGAGGAACACCGGCTTGATGATTTCCGCATCCAGCTTTTTCGGTTTGACCGATTTGTAGTACTCATCCGACGCCAGGTTGATCAGGATATTGTCACCCTGCGCCTTCAGCGCATCGTTCAGCGTGTCGGTGATGGTCTCGCCCCAGAACTGATACAGATCTTTACCTTTTGCATTCTCCAGGCGAATGCCCATCTCCAGACGATAAGGTTGCATCAGATCCAGCGGGCGCAGCACGCCGTACAGCCCGGAGAGCATGCGTAAATGCTGCTGGGCAAAATCAAAGTCAGCTTCGCTGAACGTTTCTGCCTGCAGGCCGGTATAGACGTCGCCTTTAAAGGCCAGTATCGCCTGGCGGGCATTGGATGGCGTGAAATCCGGCTGCCAGTCGTGAAAGCGGGTGGCATTAAGATCCGCCAGCTTGTCGCTGATGCTCATCAGGCTGGCAATTTGCGGCGCCGACAGCTTGCGCGCCTCGCGGATCAGCTGTTGCGAATGATCCAGCAGTTCAGGCTGGGTATAACGCTCGGTGGCGAGTGGGCTCTGGTAGTCGAGCGTTTTAGCAGGTGAAATCAGAATCAGCATATCCAGTCCTTGCAGGAGATTTGGTGCGATTTTAACAAAAAAACCGCCTCGATTGATCGATGGCTGTTATTGACGTGGCAAATCGTCCCAGGCGCCGGGCGCCAGTTGCGCTGCAATCTCGGGATAACGTGAGACATCAAAAACCGGCTGGACCCCCAGCTTTCGCTGGCGCAGATAATCCCGGGCGATTACGTTGATCACCGGAGAGAGCAGCAGGATCGCCGTCAGGTTAGTGATCGCCATCAGCGCCATAACGATATCCGCCAGCTGCCAGACCACTGGCAGGCTTAACAGGGAGCCGAGCAGCACCATCAGCACCACGCCGCCCCGTAGCAGCCAGCGGGATTTCCGGGCATCGGGATGCAAAAAGATCAGATTGTTTTCGGCATAGATGTAGTTCACCACGATGGAGCTGAAGGCGAACAATACGATGATAAAGGCCACGAAATCAGCGCCCCATCCCCCGGTCAGATTGACCAGTGCCTGCTGCACCAGCTGCACGCCGTCGGTATTAGCCGGCAGATCCACCGGGCCTGCCAGCAGCACGATCATCGCGCTGGCAGTGCAGATGATGATGGTATCAACGAAGACGCCAATCATCTGCACGATCCCCTGAGAAGCCGGGTGGGGCGGCCAGGACGCGGCAGCCGCGGCGGCATTGGGCGTGGAGCCCATACCCGCCTCGTTGGAAAACATACCGCGCTGAAAACCGGCCGTCAGGGCCTGGCTCAGGGTATAACCCAGCGCACCGGCGGCGGCTTCGCGCCAGCCAAAGGCGCTTTTTACGATCAGGATGAAGACCGCAGGGAGCTGGTCGGCGTGCCAGGCGCAGACCACCATGCTGGCGATCACCCACAGCAGCGCCATCGCCGGCACCATCCACTGCATCAGCCGGGCGACGCCTTTGATGCCGGTGAGGATCACCACTAAGGTGAACAGGGCCATCACGCCGCCGGTGATTATTTCCGGGAAGTCGAAGGCGAAACGCAGCGCGTGGGCCACCGAGTGGGCCTGAACGGTATTAAAGATCAGGCCGTAGGCGATGAGTAAGAAGAGAGAAAACAGCACGCCCATCCAGCGCATGCCCAGGCCGCGGGCCATATACCAGGCCGGGCCGCCGCGAAACTGCCCCTGCTTATCCGCTTCCTTATACAGCTGGGCCAGCGAGCATTCGGCAAAGGAGGTCGCCATGCCGATGATGGCGGTCATCCACATCCAGAAGATGGCCCCCGGGCCACCCGCCGAGATCGCCAGCGCCACCCCGGCTACGTTACCGCTGCCGACCCGGGCTGCCAGGCTGGTGCAGAGCACCTGGAACGAGGTTAAGCCTCCCGGCTGGGGACTTAGGCTATTTTTCAGATTATTGCGCAACTGAGGAATGGCGCGAAATTGAATAAAACCGCAACGAAAAGTGAACCAGATCCCTGCCGCAAACAGCAGGTAAATCATCACCGAACCCCACAAAATTTCATTAATAAACGACAGATAATCAGGCATTAACGTCCCTCTTGTTGATGCCAAAGTGCATAGGTAATCGCTACTAATGAGTGAGTAAACAGGTAATTAGCAGAGCGGAATTTGCCAAGTTTATCACAGTATCTTTCAGCGCATTGTCTGCGGTTGCGCTGACCTTCCGTCGTGTTATCATCAGGGCAGACCGGTTACATCCCCCTAACAAGTATACCTGTCATTTTTCCGTTTCTGGCATTCAGCTGGTAACGCGAATTATCCAGGGCAAGTTAAAGAGAAACACTATCATGACGGATAAATTAACCTCCCTTCGTCAGTTCACGACTGTTGTCGCTGACACCGGAGATATCGCGGCAATGAAGTTGTACCAGCCGCAGGATGCCACAACGAACCCTTCTCTGATCCTTAACGCTGCACAGATCCCTGAATACCGCAAACTGATCGACGACGCCGTTGCCTGGGCGAAAAGCCAGAGCAGCTCCCGCGATCAGCAGGTTGTCGATGCCACGGATAAACTGGCTGTTAACATTGGTCTGGAAATTCTGAAGCTGGTTCCGGGCCGTATCTCGACTGAAGTCGATGCGCGTCTGTCCTACGACACCGAAGCGTCTATCGCCAAAGCCAAACACCTGATCAAGCTGTACAACGATGCTGGCATCAGCAACGACCGTATCCTGATCAAACTGGCTTCCACCTGGCAGGGCATCCGCGCTGCAGAACAGCTGGAAAAAGAAGGCATCAACTGTAACCTGACCCTGCTGTTCTCCTTTGCTCAGGCGCGTGCCTGTGCAGAAGCGGGCGTGTTCCTGATCTCTCCATTCGTGGGCCGTATTCTGGACTGGTACAAAACCAATACCGACAAAAAAGAGTACGCGGCGTCTGAAGATCCGGGCGTGGTTTCCGTTACCGAGATTTACGAGTACTACAAACAGCACGGCTATGAAACCGTGGTGATGGGTGCAAGCTTCCGTAACGTTGGCGAAATCCTGGAACTGGCTGGCTGTGACCGCCTGACCATCGCCCCTGCGCTGCTGAAAGAGCTGGCAGAAAGCGAAGGCGCGATCGAGCGTAAGCTGAGCTTTAGCGGCGAAGTGAAAGCCCGTCCTGAGCGCATCACCGAATCCGAATTCCTGTGGCAGCATAACCAGGATCCAATGGCGGTAGACAAGCTGGCGGACGGTATCCGTAAGTTTGCTATCGACCAGGAAAAACTGGAAAAAATGATCGGCGAACTGCTGTAATCATTCCTGCGTGACCGGGCTCCCGGTCACGCTACTTCTCTTGTTCCCTGTCTGAATCCCCCTGCTGCGTGTATCATTCCCTCAATCTGTATTGTTTGAATGGAATGGATATGAATACCTTACGCATTGGCTTAGTTTCCGTCTCAGATCGCGCCTCCAGCGGTGTCTATGAAGATAAAGGCATCCCCGCGCTGGAAGCCTGGCTGGCTTCTGCCCTGACCACCCCTTTTGAAGTGCAAACCCGCTTGATCCCGGATGAACAGGCGATCATCGAACAAACCTTATGTGAACTGGTTGATGAAATGAGCTGCCACCTGGTGCTGACCACGGGCGGAACAGGACCGGCGCGTCGCGACGTGACGCCGGATGCGACCCTCGCCATCGCCGATCGTGAAATGCCGGGTTTTGGCGAACAGATGCGCCAGATCAGCCTGCACTTTGTGCCGACGGCGATCCTCTCCCGTCAGGTAGGCGTAATTCGCAAGCAGGCGCTGATCCTCAATTTGCCGGGCCAGCCGAAGTCGATTAAAGAGACGCTGGAAGGGGTGAAAGAGGCCGACGGTAAGGTGGTGGTGTCAGGTATCTTCGCGAGTGTACCTTATTGTGTACAGCTGCTTGAAGGGCCTTATGTGGAAACCAATCCACAGGTAGTAGCAGCTTTTCGCCCTAAGAGCGCCAGACGCGAAACAATCTCCTGAAATTAACAATAATGTGACATAAGCTGTAACGGCAGTAGCGTGCTAATTGATTTACGGTATAGTAATTTTTTCTTTACGATCGCTGTAAATATAACTCAACAATTCAGCCCATAATGGTTCGCTATGTCACATTACAACCGGCCTCTCAATCGTCAGGATTATAAGACTCTCACCCTGGCCGCACTCGGCGGCGCGCTGGAGTTTTATGACTTCATCATCTTCGTCTTTTTCGCGGCGGTCGTCGGGGCGCTATTCTTCCCCGCAGACATTCCCGAATGGCTGCGTCAGGTACAGACCTTCGGCATTTTTGCCGCCGGGTATCTGGCGCGCCCGCTGGGTGGCATCATCATGGCCCACTTCGGCGATCTGGTGGGACGCAAAAAGATGTTCACCCTCAGCATCCTGCTGATGGCCGTTCCGACCCTCGCGATCGGCCTGCTGCCGACCTATGCCTCGATGGGAATTATTGCCCCGGTATTGCTGCTGCTGATGCGCATCCTGCAGGGGGCGGCGATTGGCGGTGAAGTGCCTGGTGCCTGGGTGTTTGTGGCGGAACATGTGCCGGCCCGGCGGATCGGCATTGCCTGCGGTACGCTGACCGCAGGGCTGACGGTCGGCATCCTGCTGGGCTCCGTTGTGGCGACCCTGGTGAACACCAGCATGACTCAACAGGCAGTGCTCGACTGGGGCTGGCGTATTCCGTTCCTGCTGGGTGGTGCCTTTGGTCTGGTGGCGATGTATCTGCGTCGCTGGCTGCAGGAGACACCGGTCTTCCTCGAGATGCAGCAACGCAAGGCGCTGGCGCAGGAGCTGCCGGTCAAAGCGGTAGTGGTGCGCCATAAAAAAGCGGTAATGGTGTCGATGCTGCTCACCTGGCTGCTGTCGGCGGGGATTGTGGTAGTGATCCTGATGTCGCCGGTCTGGCTGCAAAAACAGTACGGCTTTGCCCCGGCGGTAACGCTGCAGGCCAACAGCATCGCGACCATCATGCTCTGCTTTGGCTGCCTGATTGCCGGGCTGGTGGTGGATCGTATCGGTTCCAGCCTGACCTTTATCATCGGTAGCCTGCTGCTGGCGGCATCAAGCTGGGCGTTCTATCACCTGGTGGGCAGCCATCCGGAGCAGCTGTTCCTGCTGTACGGCGTGGTTGGGCTGTGCGTCGGGGTGGTGGGAGCCGTGCCGTACGTAATGGTCCGCGCCTTCCCGCCGGAAGTGCGCTTCACCGGGATCTCCTTCTCGTATAACGTCTCCTACGCCATCTTCGGCGGCCTGACGCCGATTGCCGTTACGCTGCTGATGGGGGTGTCGCCAATGGCACCGGCCTGGTACGTGCTGGCGCTGTCATTGATGGGGCTGGCACTGGGAATTTGGCTAAGGCAGGGGATGATAGAGAAAGAGGCGCCGGAACTGGCTAACTCCGCTCGCTGAGATGAAGCCGGAGAGATTTCGTGCCCGCAGGGCGGGCACGAAGGGGGATCAGTGTTTTTCACCAATCGGCAGAACGGTGCGGCCGAACTGCTCGTTCAGCACTTCGCCCATCGCCAGGTAGATGGCGCTGGCGCCGCAGACCAGGCCAATCCAGCCGGCTACGTGAATAATGGACTCGCCGTTATCCACCAGGTGACCAACACACAGCAGAGCGAACAGCACGGTCAGGCTCAGGAACACGAACTGCAGCGCACGGTTACCTACCAGGGTGCCAAAGAACATGAACAGCGTGAAGACGCCCCACAGGCCCAGATAGACGCCCAGGAACTGTGGGTTCGCCGCTTCGGTCAGACCCATTTTCGGCATCAGCAGAATGGCGACCAGGGTCAGCCAGAACGAGCCGTAAGAGGTGAATGCGGTTAAACCGAAAGTATTGCCTTTCTTATATTCCAGCAGGCCCGCGAAGATCTGTGCGATACCGCCGTAAAAAATGCCCATCGCCAGGATAACGCCGTCCATCGGGAACATCCCGATATTGTGCAGGTTCAGCAGAATGGTGGTCATACCGAAACCCATCAGGCCCAGCGGAGCCGGATTAGCCAACTTAGTGTTGCCCATAAGTCCTCAAAAAAATCATCATTAATATGGTGAAATGGTGAATCCCACGCCAATTCTCCCTGGCGGGGCGCGGCATCATAATGGGCGGCATCAGCGCCGTCTATGATCTAATCAGGGTGAAATTAAAAATTTTTTTATCCTTCCCCCTTGATGGATGCCGTTGCGACCCCATCTTGTAGTCAACCGCAGTGTGTGGACCTGAAAAAATTCAAATCTGGACAGTTGAAAAAGCACCTTCTGCCCTTATTACAGGTACACAACCACATGTTGACTGAATTTTTAGTGGAGACGTTTAGATGGGTAAAATTATTGGTATCGACCTGGGTACTACCAACTCTTGTGTAGCGATTATGGATGGCACCACTGCACGTGTGCTGGAGAACGCCGAGGGCGATCGCACCACGCCTTCTATCATTGCTTATACCCAGGATGGTGAAACTCTGGTTGGTCAGCCGGCTAAACGTCAGGCAGTGACAAACCCGCAAAACACCCTGTTTGCGATCAAACGCCTGATTGGCCGTCGCTTCCAGGACGAAGAAGTGCAGCGTGATGAAGCCATCATGCCGTACAAAATCATCGGCGCTGAGAACGGCGACGCATGGATTGATGTTAAAGGTCAGAAAATGGCACCGCCGCAGATCTCTGCTGAAGTGCTGAAGAAAATGAAGAAAACGGCTGAAGATTACCTGGGCGAACCGGTAACTGAAGCGGTTATCACCGTACCGGCATACTTCAACGATGCTCAGCGTCAGGCAACCAAAGACGCGGGCCGTATCGCGGGTCTGGAAGTCAAACGTATTATCAACGAACCAACCGCAGCGGCACTGGCCTACGGTCTGGATAAAGAAGTCGGCAACCGTACTATCGCGGTATACGACCTCGGTGGCGGTACTTTCGATATCTCTATTATCGAAATTGACGAAGTTGACGGCGAAAAAACCTTCGAAGTTCTGGCAACCAACGGTGATACCCACCTGGGTGGTGAAGACTTCGACAGCCGTATGATCAACTATCTCGTTGACGAGTTTAAGAAAGATCAAGGCATCGACCTGCGTAACGACCCGCTGGCCATGCAGCGTCTGAAAGAAGCCGCAGAAAAAGCGAAGATTGAGCTCTCTTCTGCGCAGCAGACCGACGTTAACCTGCCGTACATCACTGCAGACGCGACCGGTCCAAAACACATGAACATCAAAGTGACTCGCGCGAAACTGGAAAGCCTGGTCGAAGACCTGGTTAACCGTTCCATCGAGCCGCTGAAAGTTGCTCTGCAGGATGCGGGTCTGTCCGTCTCCGAAATCCAGGACGTTATCCTGGTGGGTGGTCAAACCCGTATGCCAATGGTTCAGAAGAAAGTGGCTGAATTCTTTGGTAAAGAGCCGCGTAAAGACGTTAACCCGGACGAAGCCGTTGCTATCGGTGCTGCCGTTCAGGGTGGCGTGCTGACCGGTGAAGTTAAAGACGTACTGCTGCTGGACGTTACCCCGCTGTCTCTGGGTATCGAAACCATGGGCGGTGTGATGACGGCGCTGATCGCCAAAAACACCACCATCCCGACCAAGCACAGCCAGGTGTTCTCTACCGCTGAAGACAACCAGTCTGCGGTAACCATCCATGTGCTGCAGGGTGAGCGTAAACGTGCCGCAGATAACAAAGATCTGGGTCAGTTTAACCTCGATGGTATCAGCCCGGCACCGCGCGGTATGCCACAGATCGAAGTCACCTTCGACATCGATGCTGACGGTATCCTGCACGTTTCCGCGAAGGACAAAAACAGCGGTAAAGAGCAGAAGATTACCATCAAGGCCTCTTCCGGTCTGAACGAAGAAGAGATCCAGAAGATGGTTCGCGAAGCGGAAGCTAACGCCGAGTCTGACCGTAAGTTTGAAGAGCTGGTTCAGACCCGCAACCAGGGTGACCATCTGCTGCACAGCACCCGTAAGCAGGTTGAAGAAGCCGGCGACAAACTGCCAGCTGACGACAAAACCGCTATCGAGTCTGCACTGAGCGCGCTGGAAGCGTCCCTGAAAGGCGAAGACAAAGCCGATATCGAAGCAAAAATGCAGGCGCTGGCTCAGGTTTCCGAGAAGCTGATGGAGATCGCGCAGCAGCAACACGCACAGCAGCAGGCTGGCGCGGGTGCTGACGCTTCAGCAAACAACGCGAAAGATGACGATGTTGTCGACGCAGAGTTTGAAGAAGTGAAAGACAAAAAATAATCGCCCTTTGAACGGGTAATACACTGGCACGGGCGAAGAGGTTTCCTCTCCGCCCGTGCACGCATGTTAGGGGCAGATAAAACAAGATGGCTAAGCAAGACTATTACGAGATTTTAGGCGTTTCCAAAACAGCGGAAGAGCGTGAAATCAAAAAGGCGTATAAGCGCCTGGCCATGAAATTTCACCCGGATCGCAACCAGGGTGACAAAGAGGCCGAAGCCAAATTTAAAGAGATCAAAGAAGCCTACGAAATCCTGACCGATGCCCAGAAACGTGCGGCCTACGATCAGTACGGCCACGCTGCGTTTGAACAGGGCGGCATGGGCGGCGGCGGCGGCGGATTTGGTGGCGGCGGCGCAGATTTCAGCGATATCTTTGGTGACGTCTTTGGCGACATCTTCGGCGGCGGCCGCGGTCGTCAGC
This sequence comes from Leclercia tamurae, assembly GCF_025566055.1. Lineage (GTDB taxonomy): Bacteria > Pseudomonadota > Gammaproteobacteria > Enterobacterales > Enterobacteriaceae > Enterobacter > Enterobacter tamurae. Next base: position 131,429 of record NZ_JAMHKS010000067.1, on the reverse strand, counting down.
GTGCAGCCCGTGGCGCAGACCTGCGCTACAACATGGAGCTGACGCTGGAAGAGGCCGTACGCGGTGTAACGAAAGAGATCCGCATTCCAACCCTGGAAGAGTGTGACATTTGCCACGGCAGCGGTGCGAAAGTGGGTACCAAACCGCAGACCTGTCCTACCTGTCACGGTTCCGGCCAGGTACAGATGCGCCAGGGCTTCTTTGCAGTGCAGCAGAGCTGTCCGCACTGTCAGGGCCGCGGTACGCTGATCAAGGATCCGTGCAACAAATGCCACGGTCACGGTCGCGTTGAGAAGAGCAAAACCCTGTCCGTTAAAATTCCGGCAGGCGTGGATACCGGCGATCGTATTCGTCTGTCTGGCGAAGGCGAAGCGGGTGAGCATGGCGCACCGGCAGGCGATCTGTACGTTCAGGTGCAGGTGAAGCAGCACGCGATTTTCGAACGTGAAGGCAACAATCTGTACTGCGAAGTGCCGATCAACTTTGCGATGGCGGCGATGGGCGGTGAAATTGAAGTGCCAACCCTCGACGGTCGTGTGAACCTGAAAGTGCCTGGTGAAACCCAGACCGGCAAGCTGTTCCGCATGCGCGGTAAAGGCGTGAAATCGGTCCGTGGCGGCGCACAGGGCGACCTGCTGTGTCGCGTGGTGGTCGAAACCCCGGTTGGCCTGAATGAAAAACAGAAGCAGCTGCTGCGGGAATTGCAGGAGAGCTTTGGCGGCCCAACGGGTGAAAACAATAGCCCGCGCTCCAAAAGCTTCTTTGATGGCGTGAAAAAATTCTTTGACGATTTGACTCGCTAATCCATTAGCTGACGTTCATTTCAAAAAAGCCCGGAAGCGATTCCGGGCTTTTTCTATTTGTGGGTATTGCTCGGTAAAACTGAATTTATACTCAATATTAATCTGTTTTTGCCGAGTTGTTGGGCTTGGTATTATGGTTTTATCGAGGTATTGTTGTAAAAGAGAGAACTTAAGTGAAATTATTACACCGTTTCTTTAGTAGTGAAGCGTCTGGCGGCATCATCCTGATTATCGCTGCCGCCGCCGCGATGGTGCTGGCCAACCTGGGTATCACCCGTGAGCTCTACCATGCGTTTCTGGAAACGCCCGTAGAGCTGAAGGTCGGGGCGCTTGAAATTAATAAGAACATGCTACTGTGGATCAACGATGCACTCATGGCGGTGTTCTTCCTGCTGGTGGGGCTTGAGGTGAAACGCGAGCTGGTAGTGGGCTCGCTTGCCAGCCGCCAGCGAGCGGCGTTTCCGGTCATTGCCGCGCTGGGTGGAATGGTCGTTCCGGCGCTGCTCTTCCTGGCGTTTACCTGGCAGGATCCGGTGGCGCGCCACGGCTGGGCAATCCCGGCGGCAACGGATATCGCCTTTGCCCTTGGGGTACTGGCACTACTGGGAAGCCGCGTCCCGGCAGCGCTGAAAATCTTCCTGATGGCGCTGGCCATCATTGACGATCTTGGCGCTATTGTGATTATCGCGCTGTTCTACACCAGCGAACTGTCGATACTGTCGCTGAGCGTTGCTGCAGGCGCTATTGCAGTGCTGGCGCTGCTGAACCTGTTCAACGTACGCCGTATCGGCATTTACGTGCTGGTGGGGATGGTGCTGTGGACTGCGGTACTGAAATCGGGCGTGCATGCCACGCTGGCAGGGGTGATCGTCGGCTTCTTCGTACCGCTTAAACCACAGAATGGCAAATCACCTGCCAGCCAGCTGGAACATGTGCTTCATCCGTGGGTGGCCTTTATGATCCTGCCGCTGTTTGCTTTTGCTAACGCGGGTATTTCGCTTGGCGGGGTGACGCTGGACGGGCTGACGTCAGTGCTTCCGCTGGGCATCATTGCCGGGTTGTTTATCGGTAAGCCGTTAGGTATCAGCCTGTTCTGTTGGCTGGCGCTGAAACTAAAGCTGGCATCATTGCCACACGGCACCACCTTCAGGCAGATAACGGCCGTGGGCGTGCTGTGCGGAATTGGATTTACCATGTCGATCTTTATCTCGACGCTGGCGTTTGGTGCGCATGCGCCTGAGCTTATCGTCTGGGCAAAACTCGGCATTCTCATCGGGTCATTACTGGCTGCGGTGACGGGTTATACCTTGCTGAAGGTAAAATTGTCCGGACAGGTCGTCCAGGCATAACAGGAAAGCGGGGGAAGGGGAGCCTTCTCCCGATTTACGATCAGGGAGTGAATTCGCGATGTCTCATTTGAATTACAACCATCTTTACTACTTCTGGCATGTCTACAAGCAGGGCTCGGTTGTCGGCGCTGCAGAGGCGCTCTACCTGACGCCGCAGACGATTACCGGGCAGATCAAAGCCCTGGAAGAGCGCCTGCAGGGGAAATTATTCAAGCGTAAGGGACGCGGAATCGAACCCAGCGAGCTCGGCGAACTGGTATTTCGCTACGCTGACAAAATGTTCACCCTGAGCCAGGAGATGCTCGATATCGTCAACTACCGCAAGGAGTCGAACCTGCTCTTTGACGTCGGTGTCGCGGATGCACTGTCAAAACGGCTGGTCAGCGGCGTGCTGGACGCGGCGGTGGTTGAAGATGAGCAAATCCACCTGCGCTGCTTTGAATCCACCCACGAGATGCTGCTCGAGCAGCTGAGCCAGCATAAGCTGGATATGATTATCTCCGACTGCCCGATCGACTCCACCCAGCAGGAAGGACTGTTCTCGGTGAAGATTGGCGAATGTGGGGTGAGCTTCTGGTGCATCAACCCGCCGCCGGAAAAACCCTTTCCGGCCTGTCTGGAAGAGCGCCGTCTGCTGGTGCCCGGTAGACGCTCCATGCTCGGCCGCAAGCTGCTGAACTGGTTTAACTCCCAGGGGCTGAAGGTCGAGATTCTGGGTGAATTTGATGATGCGGCGCTGATGAAGGCATTCGGGGAAGCGCATAACGCGATATTTGTCGCGCCGACGCTCTATGCGCACGATCTGTATGCCGATGAGAAAATTACAGAGATTGGCAGGGTGGATAATGTGATGGAGGAGTATCACGCAATATTTGCGGAAAGAATGATTCAGCATCCGGCGGTACAGCGTATCTGTAACCGTGACTACTCGGCGCTGTTTACGCCACCGGCGATCTGAAGGCATAAAAAAACCCGCGTTAAGCGGGTTCTTTAAACAAGCAACAACAAGTGGCGATTAAGCCAGTTTGCTGATCTGCGCGGTCAGGTTTGCTTTATGACGCGCTGCTTTGTTTTTGTGGATCAGACCTTTAGCAGCCTGACGGTCCACGATTGGTTGCATTTCGTTAAATGCGTTCTGCGCTGCAGCTTTGTCGCCAGCTTCGATTGCTGCGTATACTTTCTTGATGAAAGTACGCATCATAGAGCGACGGCTTGCGTTGTGCTTACGAGCCTTTTCAGACTGAACGGCACGTTTCTTAGCTGATTTGATATTAGCCAAGTCCAACTCCCAAATATGATCTATGTGGACAATTCAAAGGCCGAGGAATATGCCCTCTTTGCCTTCTTTTGTCAATGGATTTGTGCAAATAAGCGCCGTTAATAAGCGACGCTAAGTTACGTAGTGATGGCGCAGGATTCTACCAGCTTGTCTCTCCTGAATACAGCTTTTCGATACAAAAATCCTCATCTGCAGCCAGATTTTTTCGCTGAGAAAGGCAACCCTGATGAAATCATTACGGCTTTCTGTTTTGCGTGAACAATCGCCGGTTAACCTTAACCGCTGTACAAGGTATACTTTGGCGATTTTCACTGTTTTGAGCCAGTCATGAAGCTGATACGCGGCATACATAATCTCAGTCAGGCCCCACACGGGTGTGTGCTGACTATTGGTAATTTCGACGGCGTGCATCGTGGGCATCAGGTGCTGTTGCAGGGGTTACGTGAAGAGGGGCGGGCACGAGGTCTGCCGGTAGTAGTCATGATTTTTGAGCCGCAGCCGCTGGAGCTTTTTGCCAGCGAGAAGGCGCCTGCGCGCCTGACCCGTCTGCGTGAAAAGTTACGTTACCTGGCGCAGTGCGGCGTGGACTACGTCCTGTGCGTCCGTTTTGATCGGCGCTTCGCCGCCCTGACGGCACAAAATTTTGTCAGCGACCTGTTAGTGGATCGCCTTGGCGTGCGCTTTCTGGCGGTGGGAGATGATTTCCGCTTTGGCGCTGGTCGTCAGGGGGATTTCTTGCTATTACAGAAGGCTGGTCTGGAGTATGGCTTTGACGTCACCAGCACCCAGACCTTCTGCGAAGGCGGCGTACGCATCAGCAGTACGGCAGTACGCCAGGCGCTGGCTGACGACGATCTGGATACCGCCGCAACCCTGCTCGGACGCCCCTTCTCTATATCCGGGCGCGTCGTGCATGGCGATGAACTGGGTCGCACCATTGGTTTCCCGACGGCGAATTTACCGCTGCGTCGTCAGGTTTCCCCGGTAAAAGGGGTCTTTGCGGTAGAAGTGACGGGGCTGGGCGATAAGCCTCTGCCCGGCGTTGCCAATATTGGTACCCGTCCGACAGTGGCTGGCGTACGCCAGCAGCTTGAAGTGCATTTGCTGGACGTTGTAATGGACCTTTATGGTCGCCATATAGATGTAATCCTGCGTAAAAAAATACGCAATGAGCAGCGATTCGCCTCGCTTGATGAGCTAAAAGCGCAAATCGCGAGAGATGAGTTAACAGCCCGTGAAATTTTTGGGCTATCAAACCCGGCTTAATGCCTGAGATATAAATACGGAACCGAGAATCTGATGAGTGACTATAAATCAACCCTGAATTTGCCGGAAACAGGGTTCCCGATGCGCGGCGATCTCGCCAAGCGTGAACCGGGAATGCTGGCGCGTTGGACCGATGATGACCTGTACGGCATCATCCGTGCAGCCAAAAAAGGGAAAAAAACCTTCATCCTGCATGATGGCCCTCCTTATGCGAATGGCAGCATTCATATTGGTCACTCTGTAAACAAGATTCTGAAAGACATTATTGTGAAGTCCAAAGGCCTCACGGGCTTTGACTCGCCTTACGTTCCAGGCTGGGACTGCCACGGTCTGCCGATCGAGCTGAAAGTAGAGCAAGAGTTCGGTAAGCCGGGCGAGAAGTTCACCGCCGCCGAATTCCGCGCCAAATGCCGCGAATACGCTGCCACCCAGGTTGACGGCCAGCGTGAAGACTTTATCCGTCTGGGCGTGCTGGGCGACTGGTCACACCCGTACCTGACTATGGACTTCAAAACCGAAGCCAACATCATCCGTGCGCTGGGCAAAATCATCGGCAACGGGCACCTGCACAAAGGCGCCAAGCCGGTGCACTGGTGCGTGGATTGTCGTTCGGCGCTGGCTGAGGCGGAAGTTGAGTATTACGACAAAACCTCTCCATCCATCGACGTGGCCTTTGAAGGCGTCGATCAGGATGCGCTGCAGGGCAAATTTGGTCTGCCGGGCGTAGAAGGCCCAATCTCGCTGGTCATCTGGACTACCACCCCGTGGACCCTGCCTGCCAACCGTGCGATCTCCCTCTCTGCGGAGTTTGACTATGCGCTGGTACAGGTTGAAGGTCGCGCGCTGATCCTCGCGAAAGACCTGGTGGAGAGCGTGCTGAAACGCGCGAACATCACCGAATACCGCATTCTTGGTACCGTTAAAGGTGCTGAACTTGAGCATTTGCGCTTTAAGCACCCGTTCCTCGATTTCGATGTGCCAGCGATCCTGGGTGAACACGTTACCCTGGAAGCGGGTACCGGTGCGGTGCATACCGCCGGTGGTCACGGCCCGGACGACTATAGCATCAGCCTGAAATACGGTCTGGAGATCGCCAACCCGGTTGGCCCGGATGGCGCGTATCTGCCAGGCACGTATCCGACGCTGGACGGTATCAACGTCTTTAAAGCCAACGACATCATCGTCAACATGCTGCGCGACAACGGTTCGCTACTGCATGTTGAAAAAATGCAGCACAGCTATCCGTGCTGCTGGCGTCACAAGTCGCCGATCATCTTCCGTGCGACCCCGCAGTGGTTCGTCAGCATGGATCAGAAAGGCCTGCGCGCGCAGTCGCTTTCCGAGATCAAAGGCGTGCAGTGGATCCCGGACTGGGGCCAGGCACGTATCGAATCCATGGTTGCCAACCGTCCTGACTGGTGTATCTCCCGTCAGCGTACCTGGGGCGTACCGATGTCTCTGTTCGTGCATAAAGAGACGCAGGAGCTGCACCCGAACACCCTGGAACTGATGGAAGAAGTGGCGAAGCGCGTCGAAGTTGACGGCATTCAGGCGTGGTGGGATCTCGACTCCCGCGACATCCTTGGCGCTGACGCGGACAACTACGAGAAGGTGCCGGATACCCTGGACGTCTGGTTCGACTCCGGCTCTACCCACTCATCTGTGGTTGATGTGCGCCCGGAATTTGCCGGTCACGCTGCCGATATGTATCTGGAAGGGTCTGACCAACACCGTGGCTGGTTCATGTCATCCCTGATGATCTCCACCGCCATGAAGGGCAAGGCACCTTATCGTCAGGTACTGACTCACGGTTTCACCGTGGATGGTCAGGGCCGCAAGATGTCCAAATCTATCGGTAACACCGTTTCTCCGCAGGATGTGATGAACAAACTGGGTGCCGATATTCTGCGTCTGTGGGTGGCATCAACTGACTACACCGGCGAAATGGCGGTGTCCGATGAGATCCTGAAACGTGCTGCCGACAGCTATCGTCGTATCCGTAACACCGCGCGCTTCCTGCTGGCGAACCTGAATGGGTTCGATCCGGCAAAAGATATGGTGAAACCGGAAGAGATGGTGGTACTGGATCGCTGGGCAGTAGGCTGCGCGCAAGCGGCGCAGGACGATATTCTGAAAGCCTACGAGTCTTACGACTTCCACGAAGTGGTGCAGCGCCTGATGCGCTTCTGCTCCATCGAGATGGGCTCGTTCTACCTCGACATCATTAAAGACCGTCAGTACACCGCGAAAGCGGACAGCGTGGCACGTCGCAGCTGCCAGACCGCACTGTTCCATATCGCGGAAGCGCTGGTGCGCTGGATGGCGCCGATCATGTCCTTCACTGCGGATGAGATCTGGGGCTACCTGCCAGGCGATCGTGAGAAGTATGTCTTCACCGGCGAGTGGTACCAGGGTCTGTTTGGCCTGGCAGAGACCGAAGCCATGAACGACAGCTTCTGGGACGAGCTGCTGAAAGTGCGCGGTGAAGTGAACAAGGTGATCGAGCAGGCGCGTGCCGACAAGAAAGTGGGCGGCTCTCTGGAAGCGGCAGTAACCCTGTACGCAGAACCTGAGCTGGCGGCGAAACTGACCGCGCTGGGCGATGAATTGCGATTTGTCCTGTTGACCTCCGGTGCGAATGTTGCGGATTATGCCGACGCGAGCGCTGATGCCCAGCAGAGCGAACTGCTCAAAGGGCTGAAGGTGGCGCTGGTGAAAGCCGATGGTGAGAAGTGCCCGCGCTGCTGGCATTACACCACTGATGTCGGCAAGGTGGCGGAACACGCAGAGATCTGCGGACGCTGTGTCAGCAACGTCGCCGGTGATGGCGAAAAACGTAAGTTTGCCTGATGAGTAAATCACTCTCTTCAACAGGACTGCGCTGGCTGTGGCTGGTAGTAGTCGTGCTGATTATTGATCTGGGCAGCAAGTACCTGATCCTCCAGAACTTTGCTCTGGGGGATACGATGCCGCTGTTCCCGTCACTTAATCTGCATTATGCGCGCAACTATGGCGCGGCGTTTAGCTTCCTGGCTGACAGCGGCGGCTGGCAGCGCTGGTTCTTCGCGGGTATCGCTCTCGGTATCTGTGTGGTGCTGGCAGTGCTGATGTATCGCAGCAAAGCCACGCAGAAGCTGAATAACATCGCCTACGCGCTGATCATTGGCGGCGCGCTGGGTAACCTGTTCGACCGTCTGTGGCACGGCTTTGTGGTCGATATGATCGACTTCTATGTCGGCAACTGGCACTTCGCCACCTTCAACCTGGCCGATACGGCGATCTGTATCGGTGCGGCGATGATTGTGCTGGAAGGCTTCCTGCCTAAACCCGCAGCGAAAGAGCAGGCGTAATTGTCAATGCCGGGTGGCGCTACGCTTACCCGGCCTACCGAATATGCCGATCCTGTAGGCCGGGTAAGCGAAGCGCCACCCGGCAAACAGGCGAGACAACATTAAAGAGCAATGTGTATGTCTAAATCCGTACAGAGCAACAGCGCGATGCTGGTTCACTTCACGCTGAAACTGGATGATGGCTCCACCGCAGAGTCCACCCGCAACAACGGCAAACCGGCGCTGTTTCGTCTTGGCGATACCTCTCTGTCGGAAGGTCTTGAGCAACAGCTGCTGGGCCTGAAAGAGGGCGAGAAAAAAGCCTTCACTCTGGAGCCGGATGCCGCGTTTGGTGTGCCGTCCCCGGACCTGATTCAGTACTTCTCGCGCCGTGAGTTTATGGATGCGGGCGAACCGGAAATCGGGGCAATCATGCTCTTTACCGCTATGGATGGCAGCGAAATGCCTGGCGTGATCCGTGAGATCAACGGCGACTCCATTACCGTCGATTTCAACCACCCGCTCGCCGGGCGTACCGTCCATTTTGATGTTGAAGTGCTGGAAATTGACCCGGTACTGGAGGATGTGAATGCAGATCCTGTTGGCTAACCCGCGCGGTTTCTGTGCCGGAGTAGACCGCGCTATCAGCATTGTTGAAAACGCGCTGGAGCTTTACGGCGCGCCGATTTATGTCCGTCACGAAGTGGTGCATAACCGCTATGTGGTGGATAGCCTGCGTACCCGCGGGGCGATCTTTATTGAGCAGATCGACGAAGTGCCGGATGGCGCAATCCTGATCTTCTCCGCCCACGGCGTCTCCCAGGCGGTACGTAACGAAGCGAAAAATCGCGATCTGACCGTGTTTGATGCCACCTGCCCGCTGGTCACCAAAGTGCATATGGAAGTGGCACGCGCCAGCCGTCGCGGTGAAGAGTCGATCCTGATTGGTCACGCTGGTCACCCGGAAGTGGAAGGCACCATGGGCCAGTACAGCAACCCGGAAGGGGGCATGTACCTGGTCGAGTCTCCGGACGATGTGCTGACGCTGAACGTCAAAAACGAAGCGAAGCTGTCGTTTATGACCCAGACCACGCTCTCGGTGGATGACACCTCTGATGTTATCGATGCCTTACGTCAGCGCTTCCCGAAAATCGTCGGTCCGCGCAAGGACGACATCTGCTACGCCACCACTAACCGTCAGGAAGCGGTGCGCGCGCTGGCGGAGAAGGCGGACGTGGTGCTGGTTGTCGGCTCGAAAAACTCCTCGAACTCCAACCGTCTGGCCGAACTGGCGCAGCGAATGGGCAAAGCCGCATTCCTGATTGACGATGCTACCGATATTCAGGAAGCCTGGGTCAAGAATGCTGCCTGTGTTGGCGTGACGGCGGGCGCGTCTGCCCCGGATATTCTGGTGCAGAACGTGATTGCCCGTCTGCAGGAGCTGGGCGGCGGAGAAGCCATCCCGCTGGCGGGGCGCGAAGAGAATATCGTCTTCGAAGTCCCTAAAGAGCTGCGAATTGACGCCCGCGAAGTTAAGTAAGCTTTTAAAAATGCCAGTCACTGAATGACTGGCATTTTTTCATTCAGGTAGTCGATCATCGCCCGCATCCTGGCAGGCATATGTTTGTTGCGCGTCCACAGCAGCCAGAGATCGCCCGTATAGCTACTGATAAATTCCCACTCCGGCAATACCTGCTCAATCTCCCCGCTTTCCAGCGCCTCACGCGCCGTGAACAGCGGTAAACTCCCGATACCCAGACTGCGCTTTACCGCATCCAGCCTCACGCCCGTGTGGTTAGCGGCGTATCGTCCGTGGGTCTGTACCGTTTCCGATTTCCCGTTTAACACAAACTTCCAGCGTGAATCGGCCGGCGTTTCACCGAGTGAAATACAGCTGTGTTGCCGAAGATCGTGCGGATGCTGAGGCGTACCCATGCGGCGAAGGTACTCTGGGGTGGCGCAGATAACATGGGTGACCGGCATCAGCGGTTTACCGTACAGGCCAGGGGAGGGGGTAGTAGTGATCCGTAACGCCAGATCGACGCCGTCGTCGATCAAATCCATATAGCGATCTTCCAGACGCAGACAGACATCAATTTGCGGATAGCGCTCAAGGAATGCCGGGATTAAAGGATGGATCACAAATCGCCCCACGGCTTTCGGCACGCTCATGGTGAGCTTTCCCTGCGCCACGGTCTGCAGGCTGCTGCCTGAATCCATCGCCTGTTGTGCCGCCTCGAGCATATCCAGCGCATGTTCATAAACCGATTTTCCGGTCACGGTCAGTGCCAGTTTGCGTGTGGTGCGGTGCAGTAATTTACATCCCATTTCCTTTTCAAGTCGTGCAACACAGCGGCTAATCGCGGAGGGCGTTGTGCCGGTAAGCCGGGCTACGGTTGAAAAATTGCCATGTTCTACGATGGTGACGAAAGTGGCGAGATCGGGAAGCAGTGCAGGTTTCATTTGTGCATACCAGGCAAGAGTGCAATGTGTGAGCGGCAGATTATCGACATTCAAGTGACGAATATACTGTCAGGCTACAGAGGAGAACAACCATGACAGAACGACTTTATTACACCAGTGACGAGACAGCAGGCCGGGCGCAGGTGATCCGTTGCACTGAAGAGCCTGATGGTCGTTACGCCATTGAACTCAATCAAACCCTTTTTCATCCACAGGGGGGCGGGCAGCCAGCAGATCGGGGATCGATCGCCGGGATGGCGGTAGAAGCGGTCTCCCTGCGCGGGGAGCAGGTGGCCCACATCGTGTCCGGCGCGCTGGCGCCAGGCGAGGTGGAGATACAGATCGATGAAGATGTGAGAGAACGTCACGCCCGCTGGCACAGCGCAGGCCATTTGATTGGTTATGCTGGCGAGCAGTTTGGCTGGAAACCGGTAAAAGCCCACCACTGGCCCGGTGAAGGGCGGATTACCTTTATGCCCGGTGAAAGTGTGGATCCCCTGCCTGATGCCAGCGCCCTGATGACCATGATTGACGGCTGGAAAGCCGACAACCTGCTTCGCCATACCGAAATTGAAGCGGGCAGACGTAAAGTCCGCTTTGGCGATCTTCCGGCTTATCTGTGCGGAGGAACACACGTTAAACAGCTGGCGGATATTGGGGTAATGCAGATCCTCGGACTGAAGATGAAAAAGGGGCAGCTGGTGGTCACCTATGTGCTTGACTCACAGGATTGTGATTAACCCGACATCATGGGCGGCCTGACATCAGGTTAATCGTTTAATTTTGATAAGCTTGTCATGTTGTTCTCCTCGGGCCGGAGATAAACATGAATGACATTATTCTGCCACCGCAGGTGGCATGGGCCAGCGGCGAATTCGCTGATGGTCCGCTTGTTAACCCAGGACTGGATATGATCATCACGCATCAGCCTATGGGTTTTAGCTACGGGGATGACGTTACCGGTCCGATGCCGGAGATCCGCACCCTGGATCAGATCCGTCCCTCGCTGCGCAATCCGGATTGCGAAGGGCCAGAGCAGGTCTATGCCATCGCGATGGATGTGGCGCGATTAGCGGACAGGGCGGAGCTCGAAAAGCGGATGCTGCTGTTTGGTGTAGTGACATACGCCGCAGGCACGCTCGGTGATGAGCCGGTGCGCAGCCAGGGTCATATCCACCGCATCAGCCAGCACAGCGGCTGGTCGCCGCCGGAACTGTACGAGATCTGGCAGGGCAGGGCGATTATTTACATGCAGGAGTACGTTGAGGACGATCTGGGGCGCTGTTTCGCGGTGCTGGCGGAGCCGGGGGAAAAAGTGCTGGTCCCGCCCGGCTGGGGCCATGCGACGATTTCCGCCTCTCTCGATGAACCGCTGACCTTTGGTGCCTGGTGCGATCGGGAATATGGCTTTGAGTATGACGCCGTTCGCGCCCGTAAGGGGCTGGCCTGGTATCCGCTGGTGCAGGGCAACCATATTATCTGGCAGCACAACAGCCACTACAGGCCCGGGCGATTACAGATGATCACCCCGCGACGCTACACGGAGTTCGGCATTACCGATGCCCCCATCTATCAGCAATTTATTGACGATCCTGCCCGCTTTCAGTTTATCTCGCGCCCGGATAAAACAGCGGAGCTGTGGCGCAATTTCCATCCCTGAAAAAACCCGGGGCATTGCCCCGGTTCTTTTATCCGGCAAAAAGACCGGATGCCACGCCAGCGGCGGCGAGTAACAGCAGCAACAGCATGGCTTTCACCGGGGATACCCCCTTTTTCGCCATCAGATACCAGGTGCCCAGCACCACCACCAGCGGGAGCAGCTGCGGGAAGATGCCGTCCAGCATCTGCTGCACATGAATATTTACTCCATCCCGGGTAATGAACTCCAGGCCTGTTCCCAGCTTCACGTAGCTGGCCGCCACGCCACCCATCACGAACACCCCCAGCAGGGAGAGCGCTTCCCGGAGCCGGGTAGATCTACTGCTCACCAGCATCTCTACCGAGCCTGAGCCCATCTGATAGCCCTTAAGAAACAGGAACCAGGAGCCAGGGATGATAATGGCCAGCCAGGCGACGGTGTAAAACAGCGGGCCGAGGATATTGCCGCCCGCTGCCAGCGCCATCCCGATGCTGAGAAGGATCGGGATCAGCATCCCCGGGATCATCGAATCCCCGATCCCGGCGATCGGCCCCATCAGGCCCACCTTCAGGGTGTTAATGGTTTCGCCATCAATCGGTTCGCCGTTGGCTTTTTTCTCCTCCAGGCCCAGCGCCATACCGTTAACGATCGCGCCAATCTGTGGCTCGGTATTGTAAAACGATGCGTGACGCCGCAGCATCTCCGTCCGTTGTGCGGCATCGGGATAGAGCTTTTTTGCCACCGGCAGCATGCTCAGGCAAAAGCCAAAGGATGCCAGTCGTTCAAAGCTCATTGAAGAGAGGTTGTGCATCATCCATGCCCGCCAGCAGCGGCGCAGATCGTTGCGGGTAAGTTTACGTTCTTCCATCAGAATTCATCCTCATCGTCAGGTACTGGTGCAGAAGCCACGGTTTGCGGGGTTTCTGGTTTGTAGTTGTAATGAATGAGTGCCAGCAGGGCACCGACGATCACCAGCGCGACCATATTGAGTTTCAGGAAAACGATGCAGACGAAGCCCACCAGGAAGTAGATCAGCATGGTGTAGCTTTTGATGATCTGCTTAAGCAGGATGGCAATCCCGACGGCGGGCAGAATGCCACCCAGCACGTTCATGGTGGAGAGCACGATTTTTGGCAGGCTGTCCATAAAGCCGCTGATGTACTGCGCGCCGAAATAGACGGCAATAAAGGTCGGGACAAAGCGCAGCACAACGTTCATCGCCTGCGGCCAGATGGCGCTGTTGAGGTAGATCCCCCGTTCGTCGCCCTTATCCAGCGCCACGTCCGCACGGTGGTTCCAGAACGAGTTCAGGACCATCATCGCGTTGAACAGGATGGTTCCCGCGATGCCGATGGTTGCCGCCAGCGCGACGGCCACTTCCGGCCCCTGACCCGAAAGGATGCCGAGCGCGATGGCCGGGTAAGCGACAAAGTTTAAATCTGCGGGCATAGAACCGCCGGGGGTCACCATGGCGATATAGACCGCCTGTACCGCCACGCCAATTATGATCCCGGTTTTAACATCGCCCAGAATTAGGCCAACCAGCATCCCGGAAATGAGCGGACGGGAGATGAGATACCAGCCGCCGGTCAGGCCCAACAGCCACGGGCTGCTGAGGGCGCCCAGATAACAGAGCAGGCCAATTAAAGAGGCTTCGATAATCATGTTTGGGTCCTTATTTCAGCTTTTGTCTGGCATCCTGCCAGCTATAACAACTGGCATCCGGCACCAGGCGAAACTCAATCATGTGCCCCTGGTCGGCCAGCCACTGGAACGCCGCGGCTTCATCGGCCGTTACCGATTGATTCGGGCCGATGGTGGTCGTGTTAGCACGAGCGCTCATTGGCCCGACGTTAATTTTGCCGTTGCTGTTTTTCAGGCTGATACCCGCCTGTTCAATGCGCTGCAGCGTGAGCGGTGATTTGCCAATCACAAAATAGCGCTTCTCGCTGGCAATCACTTTGGGCAGTTTTTCGATGGCCGTTGCCGTATCGAACAGCCACACTTTGGTGTCCGAAACGGCCCCCTTCATGACCGACGACAGCAGCGGGTCGGCGGCAACGGCATCGTCGATGGCAACGATGCCATCACAGGGTAGCTCTTTGGCCCAGCGGGTAATGAGCTGCCCGTGGATCACGCGATCGTCAATGCGTACAAAAGAAATACTCATATGCGCTCCTTAAAAATCGTCTGTCTGTGCAGACACTACCGGTTTCGCCTGAATCAGCGTCGGCTGAGTAAGTTCGATAAGCTGCGCGGCGGCTTGATGAACATCCCGCGCCATCATCACCTCGTCGGTTTGCAGTAACATCGGGAAGTTGACCCCCGCCACAACGGCGACCGGGGGCCGCGTTTGCGGGTTAAATGCGGCCTCACAGGCCACGTTCCACGGCGTGCCGCTTTGCATATCGCACAACACCAGCACGCCGTCGGCGTTGACGCTTGCCGCCTCCAGCGTGGCGCTGAAATCGCGTCGGAAGCCCTCTATTCCCGTCTGTTCGGTCAGACATACGGCGCGTACTGCTGGAAGGTCGCCGTAGACCATCCGGCCACTTTCCAGCAGCGCGGCGGCCAGCGGACCGTGTGTGGCGACAATAAAATGAATCATCGTTAGCTCCTTACCCAGGCTTTGATGGTCGCCAGTGACTGTCCGGACGCGCAGGCGGCAGGCGAAATGCGATATTCCCCCACGCTGGCCGGGATAATGAAGGTTTCGGCGTAATGGACGGTGAACGGCGCGAAAGCACCGGTTGGGCTGTCGACGATGGCGCTCTCACCCTCCACAAGATTCAGGACATTCACGCCGCCCCCGGTGTGATGCACAACGGGTTCGCTAAACCAGTGGCGACGCGTTTCGATAAATTCACGCTCGTGCAGACCGGTGCGTTCTTCACGCCAGTGGTTTCCTTGCGCAATGGGTTCAAACTGATTCACCAGATGCTGATGGACCCACTGGGTGTCGCGCTGCCAGTCGATCACCTTTTCGCCATGCTCCAGATGCACCGGGCGCGGCAGACCGTCCAGCCCCAGGCGGCCCCAGTCCCACAGTTTGAAGGTGAAGATATACGGGGTAGCGCTGATCTCCAGCACCATGGTCCCGGCGCCGGAGCAGTGCACCGTACCGGCAGGGATCAGGAAATGATCGTGTTTTTTCGCCGGGATCTGATTAACGAAGCGGGCGTCATCAAAGGTTTTTTCACCGCGACCCGCCCGCCTGAGATCGTCCATCATCGCCTGTGGATCGGTGCCGGTTCTGGTGCCCAGATAGACCACCGCATCCGGTTCGGCTTCGAGGATGTAATAGCTCTCATCCTGGGTGTAGTGCATCCCGAACTGCTGCTGGATGTATTCCGTGACGGGATGAACCTGGAAGCTCAGATTCTGGCCGCCAATGGTGTCGAGAAAGTCAAAACGGATCGGGAACTCAGCGCCGAACCGCGCGTGAACTTTCTCGCCCAGCAGGGCACGAGGCTCCAGCAAGACCAGGTCCTGAGAGGGGATCTCGATCCGCACCGCACCAAAACGCAGTAACAGGCTGTTCTCCTCGGGCACGCAGTCAAAACACCATGCGTAATTGGGGGCGGAGGGATCGAGATCGAATTGCTGTTTCATCCACTGGCCGCCCCACACGCCGGGATCGAAAAACGGCACGACGCGAAAGGGTTGAGTGGCGGTTTGCGTAAGTCCGGCACGCAGCGCCTCGCCGGTGACCATCGCCGGTTGGTGCGCTTGGGTGGTGTCCAGTATAAAATCGGCGCGCCTGAGCAGGGGCGTCTTGTGACGGTCGAAGACGCGCCACTCCACAAAAAAAGCCCGTTTGTAGCGACGCAGCATATCCTCATGCTGATTCTCTGCGCCCCAGTTACCTGTCTCGCCGCTGCGCATACGCTGCTGGATCTCCCAGCGCGGAAGATCGGCATACACCAGCACATCACCCGGATGGACAAGCGCCGCGCCAGGACCGTAAATCACAATCAGCCCTTCGGAACACTGGTTGACCTGGGTCTGCAAAGCATCCAGCCGCGCGGGGTCAAAGAACTCGCCGAGCTGGTGGCAGGAGAGCACGCCGAAGACGCGATCGTCGGTAAGGTTACGTGCCAGCATGTCATGCACGGCGCACTCATCCTGTCGCGCCTGTTCGACATTAATCGCGAGCGTTGGGCGTAACCGCGGCAGCAAATTGTCTTCCAGCTCCGCCAGGCGAACGCCCGGATAGCAATCAATCACCAGTATGGTGCGGGTTTGCTGTTGGATTCTGGCATGAAGGGTGCGGGCAATGCTCTCCCAGTTTTGCCATGCGCTGTCGTCATAACCCTGCACCGTCACCGTGGGAAATTTATCGTAGGTTGTCATGGTATCCTCCGTAATCGTTGTTTAAGGTTATTCGATTAACCGCATTTGAAAAGAGTGGTTAACGCGATTAACCCGCCATAAACAGCAATGAAATCCCGATCGGCAGCGGTAATGTGAACAGACTCACAGGGAAAAATGCATAAAACAGGTTATTCGATTAATCTGTAGTGAAACGCAAGGAGACAGCATGACGGGAATTACACTGGCAGATGTCGCAAAACGCGCTGGCGTGTCAACGGCGACGGTCTCGATGGTGCTCTGTAACAAAGGCCGCATTTCACAAAGTACGCGCGAACGGGTGCTAAAAGCGCTGGATGAATCGGGCTATGTCTATAACCAGACGGCGGCCAATTTACGTAACCGCAGCAGCAATCAGGTTGGGCTGCTCTTGCACGACATCACCAACCCTTTTTACGGTGAGATGACGGCAGGACTCAGCCATGAAATGGAGCGCCATGATTTACTGCTTTTTCTCGCCAACAGCGAGGAATCCTCAGAGCGTCAGCAAAAATTTGTCGATTCGCTGATGCGTAATAACGTAGGCGGTATGGTGCTGTGTGCGGCCCGCGAAACACCCCAGGCCTTTTTCGATGGGCTTAAGCGGCGCAACATCCCGGCTATCATGGTAGTGCGCCCCCTTAACGATCCGGATTTTGATTTTGTCGGAACGGACAACTTCTCCGGCACGCAGATGGCGACCGAACACCTGCTCAGAATGGGCCATCGCCACATTGCGTTTATCGGCGGAAGCCAGAACTCAGGCTCCCGGGCGCAGCGAATCGGTGGGTTCACCAGCAAGCTGCTGGAATACGGTGTGACGCCTGACCCTGCCTGGATCAGGGCTTCGCAAGCCAGCCAGAGCGATGGCGCGCGCGTAGCGGAGGCCTTATTGCTTGAGTACCCGCACATCAGCGCGGCGATTTGCTACCAGGACATCGTGGCCCTGGGGGTGATGCAAAGTTTACGCAAACTGGGGCGTGAACCGGGGCGTGATTTTGCGCTGGTCGGTTTCGATGACATTACCGAAGCGGCGCTGGTGCAGCCTGCATTGACTACCGTCTCGGTGGCGGCAAAAGAGATTGGTCGTCAGGCGGGGGAGCTACTCTACAGCCGGATACAGGGCAATGACGAACCCCCTAAACGTATCATTCTGCCTCCGGCGCTGGTGGTGCGGGAATCGTGCGGTTTTCGCTGAAAGTCATGTTTTTTACTGATATCAGACGCGGTTTATCATTAAATTCTAATTATTGGTGTTTTCAGATGGCGGCCTTACTGCAGGCTGGTTACTCTGAAAACGGTTTACATCATTTTAACGTAAGAGAATAACTATGCATGATGCACAGGTCCGCGTCGCCATTGCGGGCGCGGGTGGCCGTATGGGCCGTCAGTTAATTCAGGCGACATTGCAGATGGATGGCGTCACGCTTGGCGCGGCGCTGGAGCGTGAAGGCTCATCGCTGCTCGGCACCGATGCCGGCGAACTGGCAGGCGCAGGCCAGTCAGGCGTCACCGTCCAGAGTAGCCTTGAGGCGGTTAAAGACGACTTCGATGTCTTCATCGACTTTACCCGTCCGGAAGGCACCCTGACTCACCTGGCGTTTTGCCGTCAGCATGGTAAGGGCATGGTTATCGGCACGACCGGTTTCGATGATGCCGGCAAGCAGGCTATTCAGGATGCGGCCAAAGAGATCGCTATCGTCTTTGCAGCGAACTTCAGCGTGGGTGTGAACGTGATGCTCAAACTGCTGGAGAAGGCAGCGAAGGTGATGGGGGATTATACCGATATCGAAATCATCGAAGCGCACCACCGTTATAAAGTCGATGCCCCGTCCGGCACTGCGCTGGCGATGGGCGAGGCGATAGCTCAGGCGATGGACAAAGATCTGAAAGAGTGTGCGGTCTACACCCGGGAAGGTCATACCGGCGAACGCGTACCTGGCACCATTGGTTTTGCCACCGTGCGTGCGGGTGACATCGTGGGTGAACATACCGCAATGTTTGCCGATATCGGTGAGCGCGTCGAAATTACCCATAAAGCGTCCAGTCGTATGACTTTTGCAAATGGGGCTGTTCGGTCTGCAATTTGGTTGAAAGGCAAAAAAGATGGTCTCTTTGACATGCGGGATGTGCTCGATCTTAATAATTTATAGTTATGATTACCCTTCGTGATGTGGTTATTGCAGTCATAATTAGTTGATTGCAGAGGGCAGTATTTTATTGCCCTTTAATTTTATCGCTTATTAATTAACTTTCCTTTGAAGTGTTTATAAATCATATTTATCTCCATTATTTTTGTTTCAAAATTGTGAATTTTGACCAAATGGTCCACTTTTTGAGTCTGGTAAGGCCGGGTTAACAATAAAAATGACCCGCAAGCGTTTTCTTACGTGATTTAGTTGATCTTTTTGCCCGTTAATAACCTCCCAATCCATCAGTGGCGCAAAAACGACAAACAAAAGCCGCTTTTTAAGTTGACTTTACCCTGCCAAATCTCCAGAATGCCGCCGTTTGCCGAAAATCCACTGGCAGCAGATTTGCATTGCTTCACACTATGGTTGTGCATTAATATGCAAATAAAGTGAGTGAATATTCTCTGGAGGGTGTTTTGATTAAGTCAGCGCTATTGGTTCTGGAAGACGGAACCCAGTTTATCGGTCGGGCCATTGGGGCAACAGGTTCGGCGGTTGGGGAAGTCGTTTTCAATACTTCAATGACCGGTTATCAAGAAATCCTCACTGATCCTTCCTATTCCCGCCAAATCGTTACTCTAACTTATCCCCATATCGGTAATGTCGGCACTAACGCCGCTGATGAAGAGTCCTCCCAGGTACATGCACAAGGTCTGATTATTCGCGACCTGCCGCTGATTGCCAGCAACTACCGCAACACCGAAGACCTCTCGTCCTACCTGAAACGCCATAACATCGTGGCGATTGCCGATATCGATACCCGTAAGCTGACGCGTCTGCTGCGTGAAAAAGGTGCCCAGAACGGCTGCATCATCGCTGGCGATAACCTGGACGCGGCGCTGGCGCAGGAAAAAGCCAAAGCCTTCCCGGGGCTGAACGGCATGGATCTGGCAAAAGAAGTGACCACCACTGAGGCCTACAGCTGGACTCAGGGTAGCTGGACGCTGGCAGGTGAGCTGCCGGAAGCCAAAAAAGAAGAGGAGCTGCCGTTCCACGTGGTGGCTTACGATTACGGCGCCAAGCGCAACATCCTGCGCATGCTGGTGGATCGCGGCTGCCGTCTGACCGTTGTGCCGGCGAAGACCCCGGTAGACGAGGTGCTGAAGATGAACCCGGACGGGATCTTCCTCTCCAACGGCCCGGGTGACCCGGCACCGTGCGACTACGCTATCGACGCGATTAAGACCTTCCTCGAAACCGACATTCCGGTATTCGGTATCTGCCTCGGCCATCAGCTGCTGGCGCTGGCGAGCGGTGCCAAAACCGTCAAGATGAAGTTCGGTCACCACGGTGGTAACCACCCGGTGAAAGATATCGACAACAACACGGTGATGATTACCGCGCAGAACCACGGTTTTGCGGTGGATGAGGCCTCGATGCCTGCCACCCTGCGTGTGACCCACAAATCACTGTTCGATGGCACCCTGCAGGGCATCCATCGCACCGACAAACCGGCGTTCAGCTTCCAGGGACACCCGGAAGCGAGCCCAGGCCCACACGATGCCGCGCCGCTGTTCGATCACTTTATCGAACTTATCGAGCAATACCGTAAGACCGCTAAATAATCAGGAGCCGAGAAGACCATGCCAAAACGTACAGACATAAAAAGCATCCTGATCCTTGGCGCTGGCCCGATTGTTATCGGCCAGGCCTGCGAATTCGACTACTCCGGCGCCCAGGCGTGTAAAGCCCTGCGCGAAGAGGGTTACCGCGTTATCCTGGTGAACTCCAACCCGGCGACCATCATGACCGACCCGGAAATGGCCGATGCGACCTACATCGAGCCGATTCACTGGGAAGTGGTGCGCAAAATCATCGAAAAAGAGCGCCCGGATGCGGTGCTGCCGACCATGGGCGGCCAGACGGCGCTGAACTGCGCGCTGGAGCTGGAGCGTCAGGGCGTGCTGGCCGAGTTCGGCGTGACCATGATTGGCGCTACTGCCGACGCCATTGATAAAGCCGAAGACCGCCGCCGTTTCGACGTGGCGATGAAGAAAATCGGTCTCGACACCGCGCGCTCTGGTATTGCTCATAATATGGAAGAAGCGCTGGCGGTTGCCGCTGACGTGGGTTATCCGTGCATCATTCGTCCGTCCTTCACCATGGGCGGCACCGGCGGCGGTATTGCGTATAACCGTGAAGAGTTTGAAGAGATTTGCGAGCGCGGTCTGGATCTCTCCCCAACCAAAGAGCTACTGATTGATGAGTCGCTGATTGGCTGGAAAGAGTACGAGATGGAAGTGGTGCGTGATAAAAACGACAACTGCATCATCGTCTGCTCTATCGAAAACTTCGACGCCATGGGCATCCACACCGGTGACTCCATCACCGTGGCGCCAGCCCAGACCCTGACCGACAAAGAGTATCAAATCATGCGTAACGCCTCGATGGCGGTACTGCGTGAGATTGGCGTCGAAACCGGCGGCTCTAACGTTCAGTTCTCGGTTAACCCGAAGAATGGTCGTCTGATTGTTATCGAGATGAACCCGCGCGTATCCCGCTCCTCTGCGCTGGCATCGAAAGCGACCGGCTTCCCGATTGCCAAAGTGGCGGCGAAACTGGCGGTAGGTTACACCCTCGACGAGCTGATGAACGACATCACCGGCGGCCGTACCCCGGCGTCGTTTGAACCCTCTATCGACTACGTTGTGACCAAAATTCCTCGCTTTAACTTCGAGAAATTTGCCGGTGCCAACGACCGTCTGACCACTCAGATGAAGTCCGTCGGTGAAGTGATGGCGATTGGCCGCACTCAGCAGGAATCTCTGCAGAAAGCCCTGCGCGGCCTGGAAGTGGGCGCCACCGGTTTCGACCCGAAAGTGAGCCTGGACGACCCGGAAGCGCTGACCAAAATCCGTCGCGAACTGAAAGACGCCGGTGCCGAGCGTATCTGGTATATCGCCGACGCCTTCCGTGCCGGTCTCTCCGTCGATGGCGTCTTCAACCTGACCAACATCGACCGCTGGTTCCTGGTGCAGATTGAAGAGCTGGTGCGTCTGGAAGAGAAAGTCGCGGATCTGGGTATCAACGGCCTCGACGCTGACTTCCTGCGCATGCTGAAGCGTAAAGGCTTTGCCGATGCGCGTCTCGCTAAACTGGCGGGCGTGCGCGAAGCGGAAATCCGCAAGCTGCGTGATCAGTACAACCTGCACCCGGTCTACAAACGCGTGGACACCTGCGCGGCAGAATTTGCCACCGACACCGCGTATATGTACTCCACCTATGAAGATGAGTGCGAAGCGAACCCGTCCGTTGACCGCGACAAAATCATGGTGCTGGGCGGCGGTCCAAACCGTATCGGCCAGGGTATCGAGTTTGACTACTGCTGCGTACATGCCTCACTGGCGCTGCGCGAAGACGGTTACGAGACCATCATGGTCAACTGTAACCCGGAAACCGTCTCTACCGACTACGACACCTCCGACCGCCTCTACTTCGAGCCGGTAACGCTGGAAGACGTGCTGGAAATCGTCCGCATCGAGAAGCCAAAAGGCGTTATCGTGCAGTACGGCGGCCAGACCCCGCTGAAGCTGGCGCGTGACCTCGAAGCCGCAGGCGTACCGGTTATCGGCACCAGCCCGGACGCGATTGACCGTGCGGAAGACCGCGAGCGTTTCCAGAAGGCGGTTGACCGTCTGAAGCTGAAACAACCGGCTAACGCCACCGTGACGGCCATTGAGCAGGCGGTTGAGAAGGCCAAAGAGATCACCTACCCGCTGGTGGTACGTCCATCTTACGTACTGGGTGGCCGTGCAATGGAAATCGTCTACGACGAAGCTGACCTGCGTCGTTACTTCCAGACTGCGGTCAGCGTCTCTAACGATGCGCCAGTGCTGCTGGACCGCTTCCTCGATGACGCGGTGGAAGTGGACGTGGATGCCATCTGCGACGGCGAAATGGTGCTGATTGGCGGCATCATGGAGCATATCGAGCAGGCGGGTGTTCACTCCGGCGACTCTGCCTGTTCTCTGCCAGCCTATACGCTGAGCAAAGAGATTCAGGACGTGATGCGCGACCAGGTGCAGAAGCTGGCTTTCGAGCTACAGGTGCGCGGTCTGATGAACGTTCAGTTTGCGGTGAAAGATAACGAAGTCTACCTGATTGAAGTCAACCCACGTGCGGCGCGTACCGTACCGTTCGTCTCCAAAGCGACCGGCGTACCGCTGGCGAAAGTGGCAGCGCGCGTGATGGCGGGCCAGACTCTCGCACAGCAGGGCGTGACCAAAGAGATCATCCCGCCGTACTACTCGGTGAAAGAGGTGGTGCTGCCGTTCAACAAATTCCCGGGCGTTGACCCGCTGTTAGGGCCAGAAATGCGCTCTACCGGGGAAGTGATGGGCGTGGGCCGCACCTTCGCAGAAGCGTTCGCTAAAGCGCAGCTGGGCAGCAACTCCACCATGAAGAAACAGGGCCGTGCGCTGCTCTCCGTGCGTGAAGGGGACAAAGAGCGCGTGGTGGACCTGGCAGCGAAACTGCTGAAACAGGGCTTCGAGCTGGATGCGACCCACGGTACCGCGATTGTGCTGGGTGAAGCCGGTATCAACCCGCGTCTGGTGAACAAGGTGCATGAAGGTCGTCCGCACATTCAGGACCGTATCAAGAATGGCGAATATACCTACATCATCAACACCACTGAAGGTCGTCAGGCGATTGAAGACTCCAAGCTGATTCGCCGCAGCGCGCTGCAGTACAAAGTGCACTACGACACCACCCTGAACGGCGGTTTCGCGACAGCCATGGCGCTGAACGCGGATGCCACCGAGAAGGTGATTTCGGTGCAGGAAATGCACGCGCAGATTAACAAGTAATACGCAGGTTATCGTAGGCCCGGGAAGCGAAAGTGCCCCGGGCAAACGGCGGGTGGCGCTTCGCTTACCCGCCCTACGATGGCTGCCTTCCTGTTCAGAACCTTCTGCTTTTCCATCTCCCATCAGTCAGTTAGCCTAAAATTATCAGGTCGATAATTAAATCCAACTGAAAAGCAGGGAGAACACCATGCGAACTAAACTTCTGATGACCTCAATTTTTGCTGCCGCAGCGCTGTTTACCGTAGCCGGTTGTTCCTCTAACCAGGCGGTGAAGACCACTGACGGTAAAACTATCGTCACCGACGGTAAGCCGCAGGTAGATGACGATACTGGAATGATGTCTATTGATAATGCCGAAACCGGTCAGACAGAACAAATTAACCGCGATCAGGTTAAGTCCATGGGTGAGCTGAAGAACTGATAAAAAAATGCAGTGGCCTGAGCCACTGCATTTATTGCCAGGGTATGTGATTACCAGCGGTGGTTCAGCAGGATATGACCGCCATAGGCGTCGTAGCTGTTTTCACCCCATTCACCGCTGGCGCGCAGCGAGATCAGTGTGGTCTCGTTTAGCTTGCCGGTAATGCCCAGCTCCAGCTGACCACGGTCATCCGGAGTATCGTTGCTGAACGCTTCACCGTTAAAGGCGATGTCGTTCTGTCCGGCACCTTTCAGCCAGTTGACCGCAACATACGGCTGCCAGGCCTGCACATCTTTCTGGTTAAAATAGCTGGTTTTCACACCTACACGGCCCAGAATGCTGTCGTTATCGAGCGTGGTAATACGCACGCCGTCGGCGTCAGTATGATCATCCTGGTTCAGATAGCTGTAGACGGCCTGGATCTGCGGTTCGATTTTCCAGGTTCTTTCGTTTTCTGAGTCAACAATCCATGCGTGGCCCGCTTCCAGCGAGGCGGCAAAGCCCTGGCTGTTGTAGGACTCGTTGCTGCGATCGTCGCTTCTCAGCTTGTTGTGATACCAGCCGTAGGAGGCCCAGCTGTCGATATAGCTGCCTTTACGCAGCTGCTGATCTTCCTGCCAGGTGGCGTACACGCCGACGTTCACGCCATCCACTTTACCCTGCGCAGAACGCTTGCTGCCGGTTGAAGTAGAGTCGGTTTTGGCCTGACCGGCACCGAACATCATCCCGCTATGCAGAACCCCGGTGTCCATCTTCTTGCTGATGAAATCACTGCCGACCTGCATCACGTACTGGGTGGTGTCGTAGTTGACTTTGCCGCCCGCCACATCATTTTCATGATAGCGGCCTTTGACGTACATCCAGGTGTTGAGATCCTCTTCATTGCGCAGCGTCAGCTGATCGCGATCGTCGCGTTTATGCAGGAACATGTCCTGGGCGGCGAGGTAGTTACCTAAATAGGCACCCACTTCAGGTGCGAGGTTGGCTGGTGCCGGTGCCGGTGCCGGTGCCGGTGAAGGCGTTGGAGCCGGTGTTGGGTCTGGCGTTGGATCTGGTGTTGGGTCTGGCGTTGGATCCGGCGTTGGGTCTGGTGTAGGCGCAGGCGTAGTATCTAAAGATTCCAGATACCAGTTGCCATCGGCGTGCTGGTTCAGGCTATATTCCCATGCGCCGACCACCACCGGTCTGGAGAGGGAAAACGCGGCATCGGAGTTACCGCCTACGCTGACGACCTGCATCCCGTTGACGGTCTGCGCGCCCATCCCGCCGATATTGCTGATACTGACGCCAGACTCACCCGCGCTGTTGCCGGTGATGGTCAGATGGTCGGTAGCTGAACTGTCATCGCCCAGCACGCTGTTCATGGCGATCAGGCTACCGTTTACGCCAGTGTAGTCACCGTTGATGGTGAAATCGTTACCCACGCCGTCGTTCAGCCCGGCAATCTGCAGCGTGCCGCTGTTGGTGACGTTGCCATTAATGGTGTTTACAGTGGAAGCGCTGGTCCCCTGCACGGCATTCCATGACGCCAGCACGCCGCCGCTGAGGATATCAACGTTGTTATTCACGCTGCCTGCGCTGGCGAAGGTTGCGCCGTTATCAACGGTGAGGGTGGCGGTGTTGCCTGTGCTACCCAGGGTTGCACCTTCAGCCACCAGCGTGGTGCCGCTGCTAAGAAGAGTATTGCCGGTATAGCTGTTGTTGCCGGTCAGGGTTAACAGATTGGCATCGGTTTTTTCCACATTGCCGCTGCCGGTAATATCAGAAGCGAAGGTGGAATCGGAACCCTGGTTAAAGATAAAGGTGCCGTTGTTGGTAAGGGTACCGGTCAGTGAGCCAGTATGAACGCCGTCGCCCAGTTGCAACGTGGCCATGTCGGCAATCAGAGTATTACCGGCGTCATTTTTTACGTCGCCTGCGAGGGTCAGTTTACCTGTATTGACTTTAATTGAGTCGCCAGTACCGATGATATCGATATTGCCCGTGAGAGCCCAGTCAGTACCGTTCATGTTCAGAGAAGCGAAACCGTCACCCGCGTTCAGGCCACGGAAGTTGCTGTCTTCGAAACCCTGACCACGTAATGCTAAGGTGTTAGTTCTTGAGTTCGTTGAGATGACGTCGCCTTCAAGCACAGATCCAGTTCCTAGCTCTAACATGTTAGATTGGGTACTTGCAAAGGTCACTGCGCTTTCCGAACCCTTTATCAACCCAGTGTTACCAAGTCGAAGTTTATGATTGCCGGACGCGATAATGCCATTTCTGGTACCTTCTATTGTACCGCTATTATCAGTATTACTTTTATCTGTATTATTAAACTCTACACCGTTCCCAGCGCTGCCATTGATTACCCCCGCATTATTGAGAGTGACACCAACATCGGTTGAGATCGCTGTTTTACCTTCGATAGTACCTGTTGGGGTATTAGCGATGTTAAAGCTGTTAGAATCCTCGAGAATCTTAATGCCCTTCTCTACGCCACTAATTTTCCCGGCATTGTTTATTTGTCCGCCCATGTTGTAGACAGTAATTCCGTTGGCACCGGTGGACTGGATCAGCGCATTTTCTTGGTTATTTACTTCCAGTGTTTGTGATCCTGCAGTAATGAACATTCCATCACCCACGCCAGTCACCACCCCACTGTTCGTGACACCGTCGATAACGCTTCCGCTGATAGTAACTGAGGGGGTGGTAGTGCTATTGGCAATGCTGATACCTTGCGGAATAATATAGACATTGTCCGAAGAGAAATTCTGGGGCGCATCTGTTGAATCACTAACTATGATTTCTGCGGATACCATTAACGGTGTCAATACCATTAAAGCTGGAAAAAGACTTTTTAACGACCTTGTCGTCTTATTTAATTGCGGAGTATTGTTGCGCATTGCCACATCCATTTTGTGATTTATGAACGCGCATTTTAATAAGGGTGTATTTTTTTGTAAATGAGTGTTTTTTAAGAATAAAACCATGAAATAAAGCTTAAATTGTTGATTCTTTAATAATTTCCATGCATGGATTTATTTTTAATTTTGTATTTATTTTAATTTAATTATTATGCTTATTGTATTATTTGCTTGGAATTGATCTAAATAATATATATTATATTAATAGATTATGAATTAGATAAAAGTGATAATATTTGTCGGGCAGTGATTTATCAATCTTTGCGGTTAACGCCAGCAAGGCCGCAGACCCCTTCAAACACCCCTCATTCCTGTCTACACTGACTGTCACAACAAGAAAGCAGTTCATCAGGTTAATCATGATACTAATCATTTACGCGCATCCTTATCCGCATCATTCTCATGCGAATAAGCGGATGCTTGAGCAGGTCAAGACGCTTGAGGGCGTAGAGATCCGCTCGCTCTATCAGCTCTATCCCGACTTCAATATTGATATCGCTGCCGAACAGGACGCGATTGCCAGGGCCGATTTGATCGTCTGGCAGCACCCGATGCAGTGGTACAGCACCCCCCCGTTACTGAAACTGTGGATCGACAAAGTGTTCTCTCACGGCTGGGCATACGGCCATAACGGCCGGGCGCTGAAGGGCAAAAGCCTGCTGTGGGCAGTCACCACGGGGGGCGGTGAAAGCCACTTTGATATCGGATCCTTCCCTGGTTTTGAGGTGCTGGCGCAGCCGCTACAGGCCACCGCGCTCTATTGCGGCCTGAACTGGCTCCCGCCGTTTGCCATGCACTGCACCTTCGTCTGTGACGACGAAACGCTGCAGGCCCAGGCCCGACACTATAAACAACGTTTACTCGACTGGCAGGAGGCGCACCATGGATAGCCATACGCTGATTCAGGCGCTGATCTATTTAGGCGCCGCGGCGCTAATTGTGCCGGTTGCGGTACGCCTCGGGCTGGGTTCCGTGCTGGGGTATCTGATCGCCGGGTGCGTGATAGGACCGTGGGGATTCCGTCTGGTCACCGACGCCGAGTCGATCCTGCACTTTGCCGAAATCGGCGTGGTGCTGATGCTGTTTGTCATCGGCCTCGAGCTGGACCCGCGGCGTCTGTGGAAGCTGCGTGCGTCAGTGTTTGGCGGCGGGGCATTGCAGATGCTGACCTGCGGCCTGCTATTGGGCGGGTTCTGTATCCTGCTGGGCATGGACTGGAAAGTGGCGGAGCTGATCGGCATGACGCTGGCCCTCTCATCCACGGCTATCGCCATGCAGGCCATGAACGAACGCAACCTGACGGTGACCCAGATGGGGCGCAGCGCTTTCTCGGTGCTACTGTTCCAGGATATCGCGGCCATTCCGCTGGTGGCAATGATCCCGCTGCTGGCGGTTTCCGGAGCTTCCACCACCCTCGGTGCCTTTGCGCTTTCGGCCTTAAAAGTTGCCGGAGCGCTGACCCTGGTGGTCCTGCTCGGGCGATACGTCAGCAGACCATTACTGCGCTTTGTTGCCCGTTCTGGCTTGCGGGAAGTGTTCAGCGCCGTGGCCCTGTTCCTGGTCTTCGGCTTTGGCCTGATGCTGGAAGAGGCGGGGCTCTCTATGGCGATGGGCGCGTTTCTGGCTGGCGTCCTGCTGGCGAGTTCGGAGTACCGCCACGCGCTGGAAAGCGACATCGAGCCTTTCAAAGGGCTGCTGCTGGGGCTGTTTTTCATCGGCGTGGGGATGTCTGTCGACTTCGGAACCCTGGTCACTCATCCGCTGCGCATCGCGATCCTGCTGGTGGGCTTCCTGGTCATTAAAATGGCGATGCTCTGGCTGGTGGCCCGTCCGCTGAAGGTGCCCGGGAAACAGCGCCGCTGGTTTGCCGTGCTGCTGGGGCAGGGGAGTGAATTCGCATTCGTGGTATTTGGCGCGGCCAATATGGCAAACGTGCTCGATCCGGAGTGGGCCAAGGCGCTGACCCTGGCGGTGGCGCTCTCCATGGCGGTAACGCCGCTGCTGCTGGTGGTATTGACTCGTCTGGAAGCGGCCAACAGCGGCCAGGAGCGCGAGGCGGATGAAATCGACGAAGAACAGCCGCGGGTGATCATTGCCGGGTTCGGTCGCTTCGGCCAGATTACCGGTCGTTTGCTGCTCTCCAGCGGTGTGAAGATGGTCATCCTCGATCACGATCCCGACCATATTGAGACCCTGCGTAAATTTGATATGAAGGTCTTTTACGGCGATGCCACGCGCGTGGATTTGCTGGAGTCTGCCGGAGCGCAGAAGGCCGAAGTATTGATCAACGCGATAGACGATCCGAAGAACAGCCTGCAGTTAGTTGAGCTTGCGAAAACCCATTTCCCGCATCTGAAAATCATCTCCCGCGCGCGCGATATCGATCATTACATCAAACTGCGTCAGATCGGCGTCGATGCACCGGAACGTGAAACCTTTGAAGGGGCGCTGAAATCCGGTCGGCTGGCGCTGGAAAGTCTCGGACTCGGGGCGTATGAAGCCCGGGAGCGGGCCGATCTGTTCCGCCGGTTTAATACAGAGATGGTCGAAGAGATGGCGGCAATGGCGGAGAACGATGCCACGTCACGCGCGGCGGTGGTTAAACGCACCAGCGCCATGCTGATGGACATCATCAATGAGGATCGTAATCATCTCTCGCTGACCCAGCGTCACGGCTGGCAGGGAACCGAAGAGGGCAAGCATACCGGCGATCCGGGAGACGAGCCGGAGAGTAAACCATTAGCGTGAAGCGGGGTTGCCAGCAAATATAAAAAATTTCCTGTTCTTTACTCTGCCGCCAGTCGACGAAAGATTAAGCTTTCCGTATAGTGGCGGCAATTTTTTGCATCCGGGAAATAATCAATGATCAGTCTGATTGCGGCGCTTGCGGTAGATCGCGTGATCGGTATGGAAAATGCCATGCCGTGGAATCTGCCTGCCGATCTCGCGTGGTTTAAACGTACTACGTTGAACAAGCCGGTAGTAATGGGGCGCCTGACCTGGGAGTCAATCGGGCGTCCGTTGCCGGGCCGTAAAAACATCGTCATCAGCAACCAGCCTGGCACCGATGAGCGTGTTGAGTGGGTGAAATCCATTGACGAAGCCATCGCTGCCTGCGGCGATGCCGAAGAGATCATGGTGATTGGTGGCGGCCGTGTGTATGAGCAATTCCTGCCGAAAGCGCAGAAATTATATCTGACCCACATTGATGCTGAAGTGGAAGGGGATACCCATTTCCCTGACTACGATCCTGACGAGTGGGAATCGGTATTCAGCGAATTCCATGACGCGGACGCGCAAAATTCGCATAGCTACTGCTTCGAGATCCTTGAACGCCGCTAATGCTTTACTGCACCTTTCCCGACGGGAGAGGTGCAGCTCTCCGCTACGACGCTACCGCTTCCTTCTCGCCTGAATCCAGATGCCGGTTCGACGGCTGAACAAAATAGGCTTTATCTTCCCAGCGCAGACAGGTCAGGTCTCCACCCCAGCAGCAGCCTGTATCCAGACCGTAAATGCCTTCAGGCGTGCCTTTGCCCTCCAGCGACGCCCAGTGACCGAAGATCACGTTGTAATGCTCCGTCACCGGTCCGGGGATGGCAAACCAGGGCTTGAGCGGGGTCGGCGCATTTTCCGGCACATCCTTGCAGTACATATCCAGCTGACCGTTCGGGAAGCAGTAGCGCATACGGGTGAAGGCGTTAGTGATAAAACGCAGGCGCGCCACGCCGCTGAGATCCATGCTCCAGTTGTTGGGCATGTCACCGTACATGGCATCAAGGAAGAAAGGGTAAGAGTCGCTGGAGAGCACGGCTTCGACGTCGCGCGCGCACTCTTTCGCGGTTTGCAGATCCCACTGCGGCGTAATGCCCGCGTGGGCCATCACCAGCTGCTTCTCTTCATCAACCTGCAGCAGCGGCTGGCGACGCAGCCAGTTAATGAGCTCATCGGCGTCTGGCGCATCCAGCAGCGGGGTGATCCTGTCTTTCGGTTTATTACGGCTGATGCCGGCGTAGACCGCCAGCAGATGCAGATCGTGATTGCCAAGGACCAGCCGCACGCTGTCACCCAGCGACTTCACATAACGCAGCACATCCAGTGAGCCAGGCCCGCGCGCAACGAGATCGCCGGTTAGCCATAGCGTGTCGGTACCCGGGGTAAAATCCACCTGCTTTAACAACGCGATCAGTTCATCGTAGCAACCATGAACATCGCCAATGAGATATGTAGACATGTTTAGTGAATGAGTGTTGTAACAGCCAGACGGAAAACAGGAATGGCAACGCGGAATGCATTGCCGTCGGCATCGACCATTTCATAATGGCCCTGCATGGTACCCAGCGGCGTTTCGATTACCGCGCCGCTGGTGTACTGATACTCTTCGCCGGGATCAATGTGCGGTTGTTCACCCACCACGCCTTCGCCCTGCACTTCAATTTCACGACCGTTGCCGTTGGTGATAAGCCAGTAGCGCCCAAGCAGCTGCACAGGCGTCCGCCCCAGGTTACGAATGGTTACCGTATAAGCAAAAACAAAGCGCTCTTCATCCGGTGTGGACTGGGACTCAACATAGATGCTTTGTACGTGAACACATACGCGGGGCGAATCAATCATGGCTTAGCTCTCCTTCGGCGGCGCATTGTCGCTGATGTAATTAGCCAGTTTGCAGTACTGCTCTACGGAGATGTTCTCCGCACGCATTGCCGGGTCGATACCCAGTTCAGCTAACACTTCAACGGTAAACGAATTGCTAAGGCTGTTACGAATCGTTTTACGGCGCTGGTTAAAGGCTTCTGTGGTGACACGGCTCAGTACGCGCAGCTCTTTGACCGGGAACGGCTTCGTTTTATGCGGCACAAGACGCACAACCGCAGATTCCACTTTTGGCGGTGGCGTGAACGCAGATGGCGGCACTTCGAGTACCGGGATCACGTTGCAGAAATATTGTGCCATCACGCTTAAACGACCATACGCTTTACTGTTTGGCCCTGCAACCAGTCGGTTAACGACCTCTTTTTGCAACATGAAGTGCATGTCGGCAATGGCATCAGTATAGCTAAACAGGTGGAACATCAGCGGGGTGGAGATGTTGTACGGCAGGTTACCGAACACGCGCAGCGGCTGACCGAGCTTCTCCGACAGTTCGCCGAAGTTCATGGTCATGGCATCCTGCTGATAAATCGTCAGTTTCGGCCCAAGGAACGGGTGCGTCTGCAGACGGGCTGCCAGATCGCGGTCCAGTTCGATGACGGTCAGTTCATCCAGACGCTCGCCAACCGGCTCGGTCAGTGCAGCCAGACCCGGGCCGATCTCGACCATCGCCTGACCTTTTTGTGGATTGATAGCCGAAACAATACTTTCGATCACGAACTGATCGTTGAGGAAGTTTTGCCCGAAGCGTTTACGGGCTAAGTGGCCCTGATGGACTCGATTAGTCATTGAGTATTAACAATCATTTTGATGGCGAGATTAAGCGCCGTAATAAAACTGCCGACATCTGCTTTCCCCTGGCCCGCTAAATCAAGTGCAGTGCCATGGTCAACAGAAGTACGAATAAAGGGTAAACCGAGGGTGATATTCACGCCGCGGCCAAAGCCCTGGTATTTTAGCACGGGAAGGCCCTGATCGTGGTACATCGCCAGCACGGCGTCTGCATGATCGAGATATTTAGGCTGAAACAGGGTATCGGCAGGCAGCGGCCCGCTGAGATTCATCCCCTGAGCCCGCATCTCATCCAGCACCGGAATAATGGTGTCGATCTCTTCCATACCCATGTGACCGCCTTCGCCCGCATGCGGGTTGAGGCCGCACACCAGCACGTGCGGATCGGCAATACCGAATTTCGTGCGTAAGTCATGGTGCAGGATGGCAATCACATCGCGCAGCAGATCCGGCGTAATGGCTTCGGAAACCGCTTTGATCGGCAGATGGGTGGTAGCCAGCGCCACGCGCAGCTCCTCGGTGGCCAGCATCATCACTACTTTTGCGCAGTGGGAACGCTCTTCAAAATACTCGGTATGGCCGGTAAAGGCCACGCCGGCATCGTTGATCACCCCTTTATGCACCGGTCCGGTGATCAGCGCGGCAAATTCGCCGCTCAGGCAGCCATCACAGGCGCGCGCCAGCGTCTCCACCACATAGTGGCCGTTTTCGGTACTGAGTTGACCGGGAACAACGGGGGTACGCAGCGGGACAGGCAACAGCGTCAGGGTGCCCGCTTGCTGGGGGAGAGGCGCGTTCTCTGCCCGATAGGGCAGCAGGGTGAGCGGCAGATTGAGCTGTTTGGCTCGCGCCTCAAGCACGCTGGCATCGGCGCAGACAACCAGTTCGACCGGCCAGCTGCGCTGGGCAAGCTGGACGACCAAATCAGGACCAATCCCGGCAGGTTCGCCGGGAGTGATAACAACACGATGGTGTTTCATTACTTGCTCAGAACTTTGACGTAAGCGCTGGCGCGTTGTTCCTGCATCCAGGTTGCCGCTTCTTCAGAGAACTTACGGTTGAACAGCATGCGGTACGCACGGTCTTTCTGGGCCGCATCGGTTTTATCCACGCTGCGGGTGTCCAGCAGCTCAATCAGGTGCCAGCCGAAGGTGGAGTGAACCGGTTCGCTCAGCTGACCTTTGTTCATCCGCATCAGCGCATCGCGGAAGGCCGGATCGTAAATATCCGCTGCCGCCCAGCCCAGATCGCCGCCCTGATTCGCAGAACCTGGATCCTGAGAGAACTCTTTCGCGGCGTTAGCGAAGGAGGTTTTACCGCTGCGGATATCGGCGGCAATCTGCTGCAGCTTCGCCCGCGCCTGATCGTCATTCATCAGTGGGGACGGTTTCAGCAGAATATGGCGGGCATGCACTTCGGTGACCGAGATGCTCTGGCTCTGGCCGCGCAGATCGTTCACTTTCAGAATGTGGAAGCCAACGCCGGAACGGATTGGACCGACGATATCGCCTTTCTTCGCCGTGCTTAGCGCCTGGGCAAAGATAGATGGCAGCTCCTGAATACGGCCCCAGCCCATCTGGCCGCCTTTCAGCGCCTGCTGGTCCGCCGAATAGGTGATCGCCAGCTTGCCGAAGTCACCGCCGTTACGCGCCTGATCGACGATAGAGCGGGCCTGGCTGTCCGCCTCAGCAACCTGGTCGGAAGACGGGTTTTCTGAGAGTGGGATCAGGATGTGGCTCAGGTTAAGTTCGGTGCTGGCATCATTCTGGTTACCCACCTGTTTTGCCAGCGCGTCCACTTCCTGCGGCAGGATCGTCACACGGCGACGCACTTCGTTGTTACGCACTTCTGAAATCAGCATCTCTTTACGGATCTGATTCCGGTAGGTCGAATAGCTGATGCCGTCATAGGCCAGACGGCTGCGCATCTGGTCCGCTGACATATTGTTCTGCTTCGCAATGTTAGCGATAGCCTGATCGAGCTGCTCATCAGAGATCTTCACACCCATCTTCTGACCCATCTGCAGAACGATCTGATCCATGATCAGACGTTCAAGGATCTGATGACGCAGTGTGGAATCATCCGGAAGTTGCTGACCTGCCTGACCCGCGTTGAGCTTCACAGACTGCATTAAACCATCAACGTCGCTCTCAAGTACCACACCGTTGTTCACAACGGCAGCGACTTTGTCGACAACCTGTGGGGCCGCGAAGCTGGTATTCGCAACCATAGCGATACCGAGCAGCAGCGTTTTCCAGTTCTTCATACTTTTTCCATATCAATTAACCGCAATGCGGATTACGTTGTAAATCAAGTACATCATAAGGAACTACGGTACGGCAGAATTGGTGAACGCAGCATCTGTTGAGTACCCAGACCATAGTTTGAACTCAGGCCACGCAATTCGATGTTAAAGCCGATGACGTTATCGTACTCGCTCTGATTTTTGTCGACATCCCAGCCGTTAAGCTTACGCTCGTACCCGACACGGATCGCGTAGCAGCAGGAGCTGTACTGCAGACCCAGCATCTGATCGGCCGCCTTACTCTGATTGGTATCAAAGTAGTACGCCCCGACGATCGACCAGCGATCGGCAATCGGCCAGCTGGCGGTACCGCCCACCTGCGAAATACCCTCTTTGTACTGATCGGCATTCGAGAAGTTAGGCAGTGTCGCCTGGATGTATTCCGGGCTGGCGTAACGGTAGCTAAGCTGCACCATCCGGTCTTCATCACGGCGATACTCAATGGCGGCACTGCTGGTAGCAACGTTATCCAGACGCGTATCGTACTGCAGACCGCCACGCAGCCCCCAGCGATCGGTCATGCGCCAGTAGGTGTCGCCGGCCCAGACCAGGGAACCCGTTTTGTTGTTTTTCTCCCAGTTGATGTTGTCATCGCCGGTACGCGATTCTGTGAAGTAGTAGATTTGACCCACAGAAGCATTAAAACGTTCAACGGCAGCATCATCATAAACGCGGGTTGTGACCCCGGTCGTCACCTGGTTGGCTGAAGCAATACGGTCCAGACCACCATATGTACGGTCACGGAACAGACCGCTGTAGTCGGATTGCAGCAGTGACGAGTCGTAGTTATTGATTTTGCTCTGATCGCGATATGGCACATACAGGTACTGCGCGCGCGGCTCCAGCGTTTGGGTGTAACCCTCGCTCCAGTTCATGTCGCGCTCGAAGACCAGCTTGCCGTCCATTTTAAACTGCGGCAGCGTACGGTTAACGGACTCTTCCAGGTTAGTACCGTTGTTGGTGTTGTACGTGTCCAGATTGTCCTGCTGATAGTGAGTCGCCATCAGCTTCACTTCGGTATCCAGGCTGGCCCAGTCGTTTGATACCGGCAGGTTGATTGTCGGCTCAAGATGAAGACGGGTGGCTTCTGGCATATCGGAGTTGGTATTCACGAAATGCACGGCCTGGCCGTAGATACGGGTATCAAACGGGCCGACATCATTCTGGTACCAGTTGACGTCCAGCTGCGGTTCCGCGCCGTAGGTGCTGGCGTTCTGGCTGCTGAATACCTGGAACTGGCGGGTCGACACGGTTGCATCAAAGTTTTTCACCGCATAGCCTGCGCTAAAGATCTGCGTGGCATAACCGTCGGTACTGGAACCGTATTTCGAGGTAAAGTCGTTGAAATAGTAGGGATCGCTGACTTTGGTATAGTTAACGTTGAAGCGCCAGACCTGATCCATCACCCCGGCATGTTGCCAGTAGTATAACCAGCGGTGGCGATCGCCCTCGGTGGGATGCTCGTCTTCAAAGACTTTATCCGATGGCAGATAGTCCAGCTCCATCAGACCTGAACCCGCTTGCGTCAGATAACGGAACTCGTTTTCCCACATGATATTGCCGCGCTTATGGATATAGTGCGGCGTGATCGTGGCGTCCATGTTGGGCGCGATGTTCCAGTAGTACGGCAGATAGAACTCAAAATAGTTTGAGGAGCTGTACTTGGCGTTCGGGATCAGGAAGCCGGAACGACGTTTGTCGCCCACCGGCAGCTGCAGATACGGGCTATAGAAGACCGGCACCGGGCCGAGCTTAAAGCGGGCGTTCCAGATCTCCGCCACCTGCTCTTCGCGGTCATGGATCACTTCGCTGCCGACCACGCTCCAGGTATCAGAGCCCGGGAGACAGGAGGTAAAGGTCCCGTTCTCAAGAATGGTATAGCGGTTTTCACCGCGCTGTTTCATCAGGTCAGCTTTACCGCGCCCCTGACGACCCACCATCTGATAATCGCCTTCCCAAACGTTGGTATCTTTGGTATTCAGGTTCGACCAGGCTTTCGGACCTTTCAGGATGACCTGATTATCGTCATAGTGCACATTACCCAGTGCATCCACGGTTCGTACCGGTTCTGCCGCGCCTTCTGGCTGTTTCTGGTGCAACTGAACTTCATCGGCCAGCAAACGGCTGTTGCCCTGGTTAATATCCACATTGCCGCTAAAGACGGCGTCGTCAGGATAATTCCCTTTCGCATTATCAGCAGTGATGGTGACCGGTAGCGTGTTCGTATCACCCTGAACCAGCGGGCGATCATAGCTGGGCACACCCAGCATACATTGCGAGGCGAGATCGGCTGCCAGACCCTGTTGACTGTACAGGGCAGACGCTATCATCGTGGCCAGGAGGGTGGGGATACGTTTTTTCATACGTTTTATTTATTGTTCCGTCATCAGTGGCTTATCGCTGGCAAACGGTCAGAGACTATCTTACTCATCATCACAGTGCCAGCGTTAATCCTGCCCGTAAACAAGCCGTGGTGATAGGCTCGTTATTGAATGACGAGTATGATAATGCAAATTATAGGCGATGTCCTTCAATTGACCGTGGCCAGGCCACCGGAATGATGGCGTTCGCGGGATCAAATACATCACCATTTGGGGAGTATATGCAGTATTGGGGAAAAATTATCGGCGTGGCGTTCGCTTTACTGATGGGCGCGGGCTTCTGGGGTATCGTTCTGGGCCTGATTATCGGCCATATGTTTGATAAAGCTCGAAGTCGTAAGATGGCCTGGTTTGCCAACCAGCGTGAACGTCAGGCACTTTTTTTTGCCACGACGTTTGAGGTAATGGGCCATCTGACCAAATCCAAGGGGCGGGTGACCGAAGCCGACATCCATATCGCCAGCCAGTTTATGGACCGCATGAACCTGCACGGCGACTCGCGGGCCGCGGCGCAACACGCATTTCGCATCGGCAAGGCGGATAACTATCCCCTGCGCGAAAAAATGCGTCAGTTTCGCAGCATCTGCTTCGGACGCTTCGACTTAATTCGGATGTTTCTGGAGATTCAGATCCAGGCAGCCTTTGCTGACGGCTCGCTCCACCCGAACGAACGCGCGGTGCTGTATGTCATTGCCGAAGAGCTGGGCATTTCCCGTACCCAGTTCGATCAGTTCCTGCGCATGATGCAGGGCGGGGCGCAGTTTGGCGACGGCTATCAGCAACAGCAGGCGGGCGGTGGCGGCTGGCAGCAGGCGCAGCGTGGGCCGACCCTGGAAGATGCCTGTAACGTGCTGGGCGTGAAGCCGACCGATGAGCCAACGACCATTAAGCGCGCCTATCGTAAGCTGATGAGCGAACACCATCCGGATAAGCTGGTGGCGAAAGGTTTACCGCCGGAAATGATGGAGATGGCGAAGCAAAAAGCGCAGGAAATTCAGAAAGCGTACGAGCTCATCAAAGAGCAGAAGGGATTTAAGTAAAGAGAGTTGCCCGGCAGACGAAGCACCGCCGGGCAAAACATCAGAAATCCGCCGGGGCCTTAAAGGTCATCGGCGTACCGTATTCCGGGTGGGTGATGGTCAGCATCTCCGCATGCAGCTGCAGACGCGGCGCCATGGCCCGGGCTTCCGGCGTGGCGTAAAAGCGATCCCCAAGAATCGGGTGACCCAATGCCAGCATATGCACACGCAGCTGATGCGAGCGCCCGGTAATCGGTTTTAACAGTACGCGGGCGCTGTTATCCGCCGCGTACTCCAGCACTTCATACTCGGTTTGCGCCGCCTTGCCGGTCTCGTAGCAGACCTTCTGCATCGGTCGGTTCGGCCAGTCGCAGATCAGCGGCAGGTCAACCAGACCTTCCGCCGGTTGTGGATGTCCCCAGACGCGCGCCAGGTACTGCTTCTTCGGCTCGCGCTCACGAAACTGACGCTTCAGCTCGCGCTCTGCCGCCTTGGTCAGCGCGACCACAATCACCCCGCTGGTTGCCATGTCCAGACGATGCACAGACTCCGCCTGCGGATGATCGCGCTGAACGCGCGTCATGACGCTGTCCTTGTGATCGTCCAGCCTGCCCGGCACGGACAACAGGCCGCTCGGCTTGTTGACCACCATAATGTGCTCATCCTGATAGAGAATGACCAGCCACGGATCCTGCGGCGGATTGTAGGGTTCCATCAACATGTTGCGCTCCGCTTACTGATGCGTCACAACGATGAGACGCAGCGCATCCAGACGCCATCCTGCCTGATTCAGGCTCTCAAGCACCTGCTGACGATTGCTCTCAATCGCCGCCAGTTCATCGTCACGAATGTTCGGGTTCACCGCGCGCAGGGCTTCCAGACGCGACAGCTCCGCCGACAGTTTTTCATCCGCTTCGCTGCGCGCCGCGTCAATCAGGGCACGCGCCGCTTTCTCAATCTGGGATTCACCCAGCTGGAGAATGGCGTGCACATCCTGCTGAACCGCATTCACCAGCTTGCTGCCGGTGTGGCGGTTCACTGCGCTCAGCTGACGGTTGAAGCTCTCAAACTCAACCTGCGCCGCCAGGTTGGTGCCGTTTTTATCCAGCAGCAGACGCACCGGCGTGGCAGGCAGGAAGCGGCTGAGTTGCAGCTGTTTCGGTGCCTGGGCTTCCACCACGTAGATCAGCTCTACCAACAGCGTTCCCACCGGCAGTGCCTTGTTCTTCAGCAGCGAAATGGTGCTGCTACCGGTATCGCCGGAGAGGATCAGATCCAGACCGTTGCGGATCAGCGGATGCTCCCAGGTGATGAACTGGGCGTCTTCGCGGGAGAGCGCCACATCACGCTCAAAGGTGATGGTGCAGCCATCTTCCGGCAGGCCCGGGAAGTCCGGAACCAGCATATGATCCGACGGGGTCAGCACAATCATGTTCTCGCCACGATCGTCCTGGTTGATACCCACGATATCAAACAGGTTCATGGCGAAGCTGATCAGGCTGGTATCGTCATCCTGCTCTTCGATGCTCTCTGCCAGCACCTGGGCTTTTTCGCCGCCGTTGGAGTGGATCTCCAGCAGACGGTCACGGCCCTGTTCCAGCTGGATTTTCAGCGCGTCGTGTTGCTCGCGACAGGTTTTGATCAGATCGTCAAAGCCGTCGGTATTTTCCGGCGTCGCCAGGTAGGCGGTCAGCTCGCTATGCACGCTGTCGTAAATGGTACGGCCGGTCGGGCAGGTATGTTCAAACGCATCCAGCCCTTCGTGGAACCAGCGCACCAGTACCGACTGGGCAGTTTTTTCCAGATACGGGACGTGGATCTGAATGTCGTGCGCCTGACCAATACGATCCAGACGACCGATACGCTGCTCCAGCAGATCCGGGTTGAAAGGCAGATCGAACATCACCAGACGGCTGGCGAACTGGAAGTTACGCCCTTCGGAGCCGATTTCGGAGCAGAGCAGCACCTGGGCACCGCTGTCCTCTTCGGAGAACCACGCCGCAGCGCGGTCGCGTTCAATAATCGACATGCCTTCATGGAACACCGCCGCGCGGATACCTTCCCGCTCGCGCAGAACCTGCTCCAGCTGCAGCGCAGTGGCGGCTTTGGCGCAGATGACCAGCACCTTCTGCGAGCGGTTGGCGGTCAGGTAGCCCATCAGCCACTCCACGCGCGGGTCAAAGTTCCACCAGGTACCGCTGTCGCCTTCAAATTCCTGATAAATCTGCTCCGGATAGAGCATGTCCCGGGCGCGTTCTTCTGCCGTTTTACGCGCACCCATGATGCCGGAGACCTTGATCGCCGTCTGGTACTGGGTTGGCAGCGGCAGTCGAATAGTATGCAGCTCACGTTTCGGGAAGCCTTTCACCCCATTACGGGTATTACGGAACAGGACGCGGCTGGTGCCGTGGCGATCCATCAGCATGGAGACCAGCTCCTGACGCGCGGCGTCGGCACCGTCACGGTCGCTGTTGGCAGCCTGCAGTAACGGCTCGATATCCTGTTCGCCAATCAGGTCGCTGAGGGTGTTGAGTTCCTCGTTGGAGAGGTGCTTGCCCGCCAGCAGCAGGGCCACCGCATCGGCGACCGGGCGGTAATTTTTCTGCTCTTCGACGAACAGCTCAAAGTCGTGGAAGCGGTTGGGATCCAGCAGGCGCAGACGCGCAAAGTGGCTCTCCAGACCCAGCTGCTCCGGGGTAGCGGTCAGCAGCAGCACGCCCGGCACGCGTTCGGCCAGTTGTTCGATGGCCATGTACTCACGGCTCGGGGCCTCTTCGCTCCACACCAGGTGGTGGGCTTCGTCGACCACCATGATGTCCCACTCGGCATCACACAGGTGCTCGAGGCGCTGCTTGCTGCGGCGAACAAAGTCCAGGGAGCAGATCACCAGCTGTTCGGTTTCGAACGGGTTATCGGCATCGTGCTGGGCTTCGGCGTAGCGTTCGTCATCGAACAGGGAGAAACGCAGGTTAAAGCGGCGCAGCATCTCCACCAGCCACTGGTGCTGCAGGGTTTCCGGCACCACAATCAGCACGCGCTCGGCCGCGCCGGAGAGCAGCTGTTGATGCAAAATCATGCCCGCTTCGATGGTTTTACCTAAGCCCACTTCATCCGCCAGCAGGACGCGCGGCGCATAGCGACGGCCGACATCATGGGCGATGTTTAACTGGTGGGGGATCAGGCTGGTGCGCTGGCCGCGCAGGCCGCTCCACGGCATACGGTACTGCTCACTCTGGAACTTACGCGCGCGGTAGCGCAGCGAGAAGCGATCCATACGGTCAATCTGACCGGCGAACAGGCGATCCTGCGGCTTGCTGAAGACCAGTTTGCTGTCGAGCAGCACTTCACGCAGCATCACGTCGGTTTCGTCGGTATCGAGGCGAGTCCCGATATAGGCGAGCAGTCCATTCTCTTCTTTTACGTCTTCAATCTTCAGCTGCCAGCCTTCATGGCTGGTAACGGTGTCGCCCGGGTTGAACATCACGCGGGTAACAGGGGAATCATTGCGAGCATACAGACGGTTTTCACCGGTGGCGGGGAACAGGAGAGTCACCATCCGCGTATCCAGCGCTACCACAGTTCCTAACCCAAGTTCGCTTTCTGTGTCGCTGATCCAGCGTTGACCAAGTGTAAAAGGCATATTTGTTCGGCTCTAATCTTTAATTGCAGGCAATAGTTCAACCACCGATCAGAAATGACGGTAATCGAATAATGGGTCCGGGAATGGAAAGGGCGCTATGGTACTGGATGGCAGCGATTTCGTCACCTGTCAAAATAGCCCCAACTGACCTGTCATCAGTGTAGCAAAGTCATCGTCCATAAAAGGTAAAATTCCGTCTGCCACGGGCTGCAGCTGCCGCGTCAGGTAGTGTTCATAGTCAAGAGGAGCGCGCTGATAATCCACAGGCTCAGGCCCGCTGGTAGTCCAGACATATTTGATGGTGCCGCGGTTCTGGTACTGCGGTGCCCGCCCGAGACGGACGTTCTCCTCATCGGCAAGCCGGGCGGCGCGAACGTGCGGCGGCACGTTACGCTGATACTCCGCCAGCGGGCGGCGCAGGCGTTTGCGGTAGATAAGCTGGTTATCCAGTTCACCCGCCATCAGGCTGGCGATGGTCTCGCGGACAAACTCCTGATAGGGCTCGCGCCGGAAGATTTTCAGATACAGCGCCTGCTGGAAGTGCTGCGCCAGCGGCGTCCAGTCGGTGCGCACGGTCTCCAGCCCTTTAAACACCATCCGCTGCTTTTCTCCCTCCTGGATAAGCCCGGCGTAGCGCTTTTTACTGCCCTGATCGGTGCCGCGGATAGTGGGCATTAAAAAGCGGCAGAAGTGGGTTTCATACTCCAGCTCAAGGGCGCTGGTTAGGCCCGCCTGTTGCAGATGGGCCCGCCACCAGTCGTTCACGTAGGTCACCAGCGCCTGGCCAATGGCGGCCGCCTCCGCTTCGCTGTGCGCGCCCTTGAGCCAGACGAAGGTCGAGTCGGTATCGCCATAGATCACGTCATAGCCCCGGGATTCCACCAGCACTTTGGTCTGACGCATGATCTCGTGGCCACGCATGGTGATCGACGACGCCAGGCGCGGATCGAAGAAGCGGCAGGCGCTGGTGCCGAGCACGCCGTAAAAGGCGTTCATGATGATCTTCAGCGCCTGGGAGAGCGGCTTGTTGCCGTGGCGCTTGGCCTCTTCACGCCCGTGCCAGATCTGGCTGACAATCTCCGGCAGGCAGTGTTTTTCCCGGGAGAAACGCGCCCCGAGGAAGCCTTCGGTGCTGTGCTGTTCATCCGGCTGGGCCAGGCCTTCCACCAGCCCGACCGGATCAATCAGAAAGGTGCGGATGATCGACGGATAGAGGCTTTTGTAATCCAGTACCAGCACCGAGTCGTACAGGCCGGGGCGGGAGTCCATGACATAGCCGCCGGGGCTGGCCTGAGGCGGTACGTCGCCGAGATTCGGGGCCACATAACCCGCCCGGTGCATGCGTGGGAAATAGAGATGGCTGAAGGCGGCTACTGAGCCGCCGTGCCGGTCGGCGGCGAGGCCATTGACCGTGGCGCGCTCCAGCAGGAACGGCATGATCTCGGTTTTGTGAAAAATCCGCGTCACCAGCTCGCAGTCTTTCAGGTTATAGGTCGCCAGGGCCGGTTTATCTTCGGCGAAGCGGCGGTCGATTTCGTCCATCCTGTCCCAGGGGTTGTCGATGGACTTACCTTCTCCGAGTAGCTCCTGCGATACCGACTCCAGCGAAAATGACGAAAAGCTCCAGAATGCTGACTTAAGCGCCTCGATGCCGTCAATGATCAGCCGCCCATTCGCCTGGGCAAAGAAGACGCCATTTTTAAAGCCGTGCTCGCGCCACTCCAGCTCGCTGTTGCCGCGCCCGAGCAGCAAGGGGATGCGGTAGCGCTCGGCGTGTTTTTGCAACACCCGCAGGTCGAACTGCACCACGTTCCAGCCGATGATCACGTCCGGATCGTGCTGTGCAAACCAGGCGTTAAGCTTCTCAAGCA
Organism: Leclercia tamurae; assembly: GCF_025566055.1. GTDB lineage: Bacteria > Pseudomonadota > Gammaproteobacteria > Enterobacterales > Enterobacteriaceae > Enterobacter > Enterobacter tamurae. The sequence goes on along the minus strand of NZ_JAMHKS010000067.1, from coordinate 87,969 downwards.
GCTGCGGGCGGCTGTTGACGTAGATAAGCTCAAAATCGAGGCCGGAAGCATCGCCGTTGGCCGGACCGAGCATATAGACCACCCGCTGGCCGCAGCCCTCAATGCCGATGCAGTACAGCTCGCCGTGGCGGGTGGTTTCAATATCCACCGAGGCCCATTTCAGCGGCGGGCGATAGTGTGGGTTGGGTTTGAGGCGGGCATTGTTCAGCCGATCGCCCTGAGGCGTCCCGTCCACCCAGACCGGGGCGGTGATAAAGCGCTCCATCAGAAAGCGTTCCGGGGGACGAACGTCGGCTTCGTACAGCGTCACGCCCGCCTCGCGCAGCAGTTTTTCATAGCGCATCTGCTGACGATGGGCGCGGCAGTAGAGGCCGTAGACCGGGCGACGCTGGAAATCTTTTAGTTCAAGGGGGGTCAGCCGCCAGCCGCTTTCACCGCGCAGCAGCTGTTTGGTTTTTTCGACGTCAGGCTCAGGAATAAAGGCCACGGACTCCTGCGGCGGCAGGGTGATGTGCAGCGGACCGTTATCGGTCGCCAGCCAGAATTCCACTTCGGTACCCTGCGGGGTATCCCGCCAGTGTCGGGTCAGTAAAAAGCCTTCTTGCGCCTGCGCCACGCCGTTCTCTCATAAGACAAAACCAGGCGTGAGTATAGCCTGGTTGCGGGGGTGTTGCTGGGGTTTTATACAGGGGTGTTTTTGCCGGATGGCGCTGCGCTTAACCGGCCTACGGGACCTGTAGGCCCGGTAAGCGTAGCGCCACCGGGCGGGTTTTACTGCCCGTAATAGGCTTTCGCGCCGTGCTTACGCAGGTAATGTTTATCCAGCAGGGTCTGCTGCATATCCGGGAGCTCCGGTGCCAGCTGGCGGCAGAAGATGCCCATATAGGCCACCTCTTCCAGCACGATGGCGTTGTGCACCGCGTCTTCGGCATTTTTGCCCCATGCGAACGGGCCGTGGGAGTGAACCAGCACCCCCGGCATCTGCGCGGCGTCGATCCCCTGTTTCTCGAAGGTTTCGACGATCACGTTCCCGGTTTCCCACTCGTATTCACCGTTGATCTCGGCGTCGGTCATCTTGCGGGTGCAGGGGATGGTGCCATAGAAATAGTCGGCGTGGGTGGTGCCGGTCGCCGGGATCGGTTGCCCGGCCTGCGCCCAGATGGTCGCGTGACGGGAGTGAGTGTGGACGATGCCGCCAATCGACGGGAAGGCCTGATACAGCAGGCGATGGGTCGGCGTATCGGAGGAGGGCTTTTTCGTTCCTTCCACCACTTCACCGGTAGCGATGCTCACCACCACCATATCCTCGGCGGTCATCACCCGATAGTCGACGCCGGACGGTTTAATAACGAATACGCCAGCGTCGCGGTCGACCGCGCTGACGTTGCCCCAGGTCAGGGTGACAAGATTGTGTTCCGGCAGGGCCAGGTTGGCTTCAAGCACCTGACGTTTGAGATCTTCCAGCATGTATCCTCCAGGAAAAAAGGCCCGCCCTGCGGCAGGCCAAAGGTTCCCCTGTTAACGTTTTGAACCGTAATAGACTTCGTTCCAGCGCAGGGCGTCTTTGAACGCCGGCATCCGGGTGTCGTTATCAATCACGGTCAGCTCGATGTCGTGCAGCTCCGCGAACTGACGCATGTCGTTGAGATCCAGCGCATGGCTGAAGACGGTATGGTGGGCCCCGCCTGCCACGATCCAGGCTTCGGACGCGGTCGCCAGATCCGGCTGGGCTTTCCACAGGGCGTTGGCCACCGGCAGTTTCGGCAGGGCGTGCGGGGTTTCCACCGCGTCTACGCAGTTAACCAGCAGGCGGAAACGATCCCCCAGATCGATCAGGCTGGCGTTAATTGCCGGACCGGTGCGGGTATTAAAGATCAGACGGGCCGGATCGGCTTTGCCGCCGATGCCGAGTTGCTGAACGTCGAGGATCGGTTTTTCGTCCACGGCGATCGACGGGCAGACTTCCAGCATGTGCGAGCCCAGCACCAGATCGTTGCCGTTCTCGAAGTGGTAGGTGTAGTCCTCCATAAAGGAGGTGCCGCCCTGCAGACCGGTCGACATCACTTTCATGATGCGTAGCAGAGCGGCAGTTTTCCAGTCGCCTTCCCCGGCAAAGCCGTAGCCCTGCTGCATCAGACGTTGTACCGCCAGGCCCGGGAGCTGCTTCAAGCCGTGAAGATCTTCAAAGGTAGTGGTAAAGGCATGGAAGCCGCCCTGTTCGAGGAAGCGCTTCATGCCCAGCTCGATGCGCGCTGCATCCAGCACGTTCTGGCGTCTGTCACCATTCACCTGTGCCGCCGCCGTCAGGCGGTAGCTGCTTTCATATTCATCCACCAGCGCATTCACATCGCCATCGCTGACCTCATTGACGACCTGCACCAGATCGCCCACCGCCCAGGTATTGACGGAGAAACCAAATTTGATCTGCGCGGCGACTTTATCGCCATCGGTCACCGCCACTTCGCGCATGTTGTCGCCGAAGCGCGCCACTTTCAGCTGACGGGTATCCTGCTTCGATACCGCCTGGCGCATCCACGAGCCGATACGCTGGTGGGCCTGTTTATCCTGCCAGTGGCCGGTCACTACCGCATGCTGCTGACGCATACGCGCGCCGATGAAGCCGAACTCGCGGCCGCCGTGCGCGGTCTGGTTCAGGTTCATAAAGTCCATGTCGATGCTGTCCCACGGCAGCGCCGCGTTGAACTGGGTATGGAACTGCAGCAGCGGTTTGTTGAGGATGGTGAGGCCGTTGATCCACATCTTGGCCGGGGAGAAGGTGTGCAGCCACACCACCAGGCCGGCGCATTTGTCGTCGTAGTTGGCGTCGCGGCAAATATGGGTGATTTCATCCGGCGAGGTGCCCAGCGGCTTGAGCACCAGTTTGCACGGCAGTTTTGCTTCCGCATTCAGGGCGTTGACCACATGTTCTGCGTGCTGAGTCACCTGGCGCAGGGCTTCCGGCCCGTAAAGATGCTGACTACCAATCACAAACCACACTTCATAATTATTAAAAATCGTCATTATCGTGTCCTTAATGTGTCAGGGTTGCCGTAGATTCCGGGATGCTCTTAACCGGGGCGGCGACAGGGAGATAGTGCTGCTCAGCGCTCTTCGCCCACTGCTGGTAGCGCTGATAAAGTTGTTCAAAACGTTGCGCCTGTTGTGGGCGCGGCTGCAGGGTGCTTTCCACCTGGCTCGCCATATGCTGCTGCGCCGTCGGGATGTCGGCATGGACCCCCGCCGCGACCGCAGCGAAGATCGCCGCGCCCAGAGCACAGCACTGATCCGAGGCGACAATCTGCAGCGGACGGTTCAGCACGTCGCAGCAGGCCTGCATGATCACCGGGTTCTTACGGGCGATACCGCCCAGGGCCATCACCTCATTAACGGCGATCCCCTGCTCGGTGAAGCACTCCATGATGGCGCGTGCGCCAAAAGCGGTGGCGGCCACCAGCCCGCCGAACAGCGCCGGAGCGTCGGTGGCGAGGTTCAGGTCGGTGATAACGCCTTTCAGACGCTGGTTGGCATTCGGCGTGCGGCGACCGTTAAACCAGTCGAGCACCACCGGGAGATGCTCCAGCGACGGATTTTTGGCCCAGGCTTCGGTGAGCTGCGGCAGAATTTGTTTCTTGCTGGCGTCAATCTGGGTTTTCAGTTCCGGGTGTGCAACTGCCAGCTGATCCAGCGGCCAGCCCAGCACGCGGCCAAACCAGGCGTAGATGTCGCCGAAGGCGGACTGGCCCGCCTCGAGGCCAATAAAGTCAGGTACCACGCTGCCGTCCACCTGGCCGCAGATGCCTTTCACGGCGCGGTCGCCGACGCTGGCTTTGTCGGCGGTCAGAATGTCGCAGGTGGAGGTGCCGATCACTTTCACCAGCGTATTTGGCTGAGCGCCCGCACCCACCGCGCCCATATGGCAGTCAAATGCCCCGCCAGAAATCGCCACCTGCTGCGGCAGGCCAAGGCGTTCTGCCCACTCGGCGCAGAGGGTCCCCACCGGGATATCGGCGGTCCAGGTGTCGGTAAACAGCGGGTAGTCGAGGTTCTGGTTGATGATCGGGTCGAGTTCGTCAAAGAAGGCGGCAGGTGGCAGGCCACCCCAGCTTTCATGCCAGAGGGATTTATGTCCGGCGCTGCAGCGGCCGCGACGGATATCCTGCGGGCGCGTGGTGCCGGAGAGCAGGGCCGGAACCCAGTCGCACAGCTCAATCCACGATACCGCCGCCTCGGCAACGCGCTGATCCTCACGGGTAACGTGCAGGATCTTTGCCCAGAACCATTCGCTGGAGTAGATGCCGCCGATGTAGCGGGAGTAGTCGCTTTTGCCAGGCTGATGGCACAAACGGGTGATGGCTTCGGCTTCTTCCACCGCGGTATGGTCTTTCCACAGCACGAACATGGCGTTCGGGTTGTCGGCAAACTCCGGACGCAGGGCCAGCACGTGGCCGTCGGCGTCAATCGGGGCCGGGGTGGAGCCGGTGCTGTCCACGCCGATACCGACGATCTGGCTGCGCTGTGCTTCGCTTAACTCTGCCAGCACGGTTTTGATCGCCGCTTCCATCGACTCGATGTAGTCGCGCGGGTGGTGGCGGAACTGATTGTTCGGCGCATCGCAGAAGCGCCCCTCCTGCCAGCGTGGGTACCACTCAACGCTGGTCGCTATCTCCTGACCCGTTGTGCACTCCACTGCCAGGGCGCGTACTGAGTCACTGCCAAAATCGAGGCCAATCGCAATTGCCATGGTGTTGCTCCATCAAAAAAACAGATATGCATGAACATTAGAGAGTGAGGGGGAAAATCGTCAGGCAGGATCCGCTAATCTTATGGATGATTTTGCTGTGACATGGGAAAGTGTGACGCCGTGCAAATAATCGATGTGGACATTTCTGCCGTGGTTATAGACACTTTTGTTACTGCCGACCCGCTCGATGTTACGGTTAAATTGCAACGGAAGCGTTAAGATGGCGGACCTAAAAGCGGGCTGATACCTTTTCGTTCTTTGGCTGGCCCGTTTTTATGCCGCTTTTGTTGATATGGACAAATGGTTTCCTTCAGGACCGTCAGGAGTACAGACAATATGGCTGAAACGCAAAGTGATCCCCTGCTGCCGGGCTACTCGTTTAACGCGCATCTGGTGGCGGGGCTGACGCCCATCGAGGCCGACGGCTATCTCGATTTTTACGTTGACCGACCGCTGGGGATGAAGGGCTATATCCTCAACCTGACCGTGCGCGGGGAGGGGGTAATCAAAAATGGCGACCAGACCTTCGTCTGCCGTCCGGGGGATATTTTGCTCTTCCCGCCGGGGGAGATTCACCACTACGGTCGCCATCCTGACGCCAGGGAATGGTATCACCAGTGGGTCTACTTCCGCCCCCGCGCCTACTGGCATGAGTGGCTGGCCTGGCCGGCGATGTTTGCCCATACCGGTTTTTATCGCCCGGATGAGGTTCATCAACCGCAGTTTCGTGAGCTCTTTGCCCAGATCATCGAGGCCGGGCAGGCGGGAGGGCGCTATGCCGAACTGCTGGCGATCAACCTGCTGGAGCAGCTCCTGCTGCGCCGGATGGAGGCGATCAACGAATCCCTGAACCCGCCGCTGGATCACCGGGTGCGCGAAGCCTGCCAGTACATCAGCGATCATCTGGCGGACAGCCAGTTTGATATCGCCAGCGTCGCCCAGCACGTCTGCCTGTCGCCGTCGCGTCTGTCACATCTGTTCCGCCAGCAGCTGGGGGTGAGTGTCCTGAGCTGGCGCGAGGATCAGCGCATCAGCCAGGCCAAGCTGCTGCTCAGCACCACCCGGATGCCGATTGCCACCGTCGGACGCAACGTCGGTTTTGAGGATCAGCTCTATTTCTCCCGGGTGTTCAAAAAATGTACCGGGGCCAGCCCGAGCGAATTCCGCGCAGGCTGTGAATAGAAGTTGACTGCTCCCCGCCCTGAAGGGCGAGGATTCCCACTTCACTGAGCCGAACCTAAGCCGCTTTATGCGATTCAGGATTTACTGGCTCTCCATGGGCTAACACTGCCAGCCCGGCAGCTTTGATATTACGGGCCGCGTTAACGTCACGATCATGGTCTGCGCCGCATTCAGGGCAGTGCCATTTACGAACATCAAGAGGCATTTTTTGCATGGTGAAGCCGCAGCAGCTACAGCGTTTTGAGGACGGGAAAAACGGGTCAATGGCGACCACTGACCGCCCCGCCCACTCGCCTTTGTACTGGAGCTGGCGCACAAGTTCGCTCCAGCTCGCGTCTGCTATCGCTCTGGACAGTGACGGGTTGCGGATCATGTTCTTCACTTTGAGGGATTCGACGCAAACAACTTGATTATCGTTAATGAGTTTGCGGGTGGTCTTGTGCAGGGCATCCATCCGGCAATCGGCAATTTTCGCGTGGAGCCGGGCCACCTTTAAGCGGGCTCTGGCGCGGTTCTTTGAGCCTCTGGCCTTTTTGCTTAACCGGCGCTGGAGTAGCGCCAGGCGTGCCGCGTATTTAGCGGTATGGCGGGGATTGCCGGACCTGAATCCGGTATCAGTGACGAACAAATCTTTTAAACCAACATCAATGCCGACCATGGAAGCGGTGATCGGCAGTGATGCAGGTTCAAATTCGCAGAGACAGGAAACGAAGTATCGCCCGGCAGCATCGCGGGTGATGGTAATGGATGATGGCGAAGACGGCAGCTCACGGCTCCAGCGCACGTCCAGCGGCGCGGCGCTCTTTGCCATGTACAACTTGCCATCACGGTATTTAAACGCCGTATTCATGAAGGTAGCGGCCTGTTTATGGCGCTTACTTTTGAATGCCGGGTATGCGGCACGTCCGGCGAAGAAATTCTTGAACGCGTCCTGCTGGTGGCGTATCGCTTGCTGGAGCGGCACGGCTGAAACATCGCGCAGGAAAGCATATTCCGGCATGGCTTTCAGGGCTGTCAGTCGCTTATCGGCCTGAGGATAGCCGATTTTCTCCTGCCGTTCGTAGTACGCGTCAGTGCGCCAGCGGAGGATTGAATTGTAGACAAAACGCACGCACCCGAACGTTTGAGCCAGTAGCTCAACCTGATCGGATGTTGGATAGAACCGGTATTTATAGGCGCGTTTCATATGGCTTACAAAATACGCTGAAACTTGTAAGCCATATTGACGGAGGTCAACGAGTGTTACGCAGATACCGCGCTTTTATCTCCGCCCGATTGGGCGAGGCTTTACGCGCTTCAACGGTAAATAAAACTAAACATATTCGCTGAATGCCGTTCACACCCGGTAAACTATTCAGACAATTGTTGTCTTGACGCAGCAGGCCTCTGTTCGCAGAATCCCTGCTTCGCCACCTGACCGGAACTGTTATGCAGGCATTGCTGGAACATTTCATTACCCAGTCCGTTACTTACTCGCTTATCGCTGTGGCGTTAGTGGCCTTTCTTGAATCCCTGGCGCTGGTCGGACTGATTTTGCCCGGCACGGTGATGATGAGCGGGCTCGGCGCGCTGATCGGCAGCGGCGAAGTGAACTTCTGGCAGGCGTGGCTGGCGGGGATCGTCGGGTGTCTGCTGGGGGACTGGATCTCATTCTGGCTGGGCTGGCGCTTTAAAAAACCGCTCCACCGCTGGTCGTTCATGAAGAAGAACAAAGCCCTGCTTGATAAAACCGAGCACGCCCTGCATCAGCACAGCATGTTTACCATTCTGGTGGGCCGCTTTGTCGGCCCGACGCGTCCGCTGGTGCCGATGGTGGCGGGGATGCTGGATCTACCGGTGACCAAGTTCATCGTGCCGAACCTGCTGGGCTGCCTGTTCTGGCCACCGATCTACTTCCTGCCGGGCATTCTGGCCGGGGCGGCCATCGATATTCCTGCCGGGGTGCAGAGCGGCGGCTTTAAGTGGCTGCTGCTGGCGACCGCGCTGCTGCTGTGGCTGGCGGCATGGCTCTGCTGGCGACTGTGGCGCAGCGGAAGAGCCTCCGCGGATCGTCTGAGTCACTATTTGCCGCGCGGGCGCTTATTCTGGCTGGCACCCGTCACCCTGGGGATTGCCGTAGTAGCGCTGGTGGCCTTGATTCGCCACCCGCTGATGCCGGTTTACGGTGAGATTTTATTGAAGGTCGTCAGCCGCTGACCATCGTCAGTGGATCCCCAGCAGGCGCGACGCGCTGGCCTTGCCGCTCACCAGCTGTTCCGTATCGCCGTCCCAGGCGATACGGCCATCGGCAATCACCACCGACCGATGAGCGATTTTAAGCGCATCTTCCACGCTGTGGGACACCATCAGCATCGTCAGGTTCTGGCGTTCGCATACCTCTTTGACCAGCAGCAGCATCTCCTGACGTAACGCCGGATCGAGCGCCGAAAAGGGCTCATCCAGCAGCAGGATCGGCTGCTCGCGTACCAGACAGCGGGCGAGAGCAACGCGCTGACGCTGCCCCCCCGAAAGCTCGCCCGGCAGCCGCTCCAGCAGATCGTCAATCCCCATCTGGGCCGCGATATCACTCAGCTTCTGCTGTTGTCCGGCGTTCAGCCGGAGGCCCGGATGCATGCCGAGGCCGATATTCTGGCGCACGGTCAGGTGGGTAAAGAGGTTGTTTTCCTGAAACAGCATCGACACCGGGCGCGCAGCAGGGGGCGTGTGGGTATGATCCTGTCCCTCAATGGTGATGCGGCCGTTGGCCGGTTGCAGAAAACCGGCCACCAGATTGAGCAGCGTGCTTTTCCCCGCCCCGCTGGGGCCGAGCACGGCGATCATTTCGCCATGGCGCACGGACAAAGTGAAGCGCATCGGCAGATGCTGATAAAGCCAGGTTACATCAGTGAGTGTTAGCATCACGCCCCGGGAGTTTTTCTATAACGGTAAATAACGCAAAGCACAGCAGCAACAGCAGCAGCGCCGTGACGGCACCGTCCTGGCTGCGATACGAGCCAATCTGCTGATACAGCCAGAACGGCAGGGTGCGGAAATCATCATTGCCAAACAGCGCCACTACCCCGAAATCACCGATCGACAGCACGCAGGCAAAAGCCAACGCCTGCGCCAGGGGGCGTTTCAGGGCGCGGAGTTCTACCACCCTCAGCCGCTGCCAGCCGTGCATGCCCAGCGAATCGCAGAGCAGGGTGTAACGGGCGCTGAGATCGCGCATCGGGTTTTCCAGCACCTTCAGCGCATACGGAATGGCCATCAGGGCATTGGTAAAAATAACGATGCCATCGGCGGATTCCGGCAGGCCGATAGTGCTATTGAACAGCAGGAAAAACCCGCTCGCCAGCACAATGCCGGGCATCGCCAGGATCAGCATCCCACTGAGATCCAGCGCTTGTCCGGCCACCCTTGCCTGACGGGCATACAGCTCCCGGCTGGTCCACAGCAGCATCATGGTCAGCACCACACAGAGCAAACCCGCCCCAAGCGCAATGCGCAGCGAGGTGCCGAGCGCCTGCCACAGCACTGGCTGTTGCAGCACCGACAGCAGGTTTAGATTCAGGCCATCCACCACTACCGCCAGCAGCGGCGGGAGTAACAGCAGCAGAGCGAGAGTGATAAGCAGGCCATCGGTCAGACGGCTGCGCAGGCTGTCCTGCGGATCGCGCCAGCCGGTAAGCTGGCTGCTGCCCACGGCGATGGCTTTACCCAGCCGCTGGCTTAGCATCACCAGCCCCAGGCAGCAGACCATCTGTACTATCGCCAGCAGCGCCGCGCGGCCCGGATCGTAGTCGTAGCTCAGGGCCTGATAGATGGCGAGCTCAATGGTGGTGGCCTGTGGCCCGCCGCCCAGCGAGAGCACGGTGGCGAAGCTGGCAAAGCAGAGCATAAAAATCAGCGCGGCAACGGGCGGAATTTGACGGCGCAGCCACGGCCACTCCACGAAGCGGAAAAAGGACCAGCCGCGCATCCCGAGCTGAGCGGCGAGCTGGCGCTGCTCGCCAGGGATATTCTCCAGCGCCTGCAGCAGCAGCCGCGTCGCCATCGGCATGTTGAAAAAGATGTGCGCCAGCAGGATGCCCTGCAGGCCATAAGGGGAGAAGGTCCACTCCAGCCCGAGGGTCTGACAGAGCGCGGCAAGCCAGCCCTGACGCCCGTAGACGCTGAGGATGCCGAATATCGCCACCAGCACCGGCAGGATCAGGGTCATGGCGCACAGGCGCAGCAGCGCCTGCCGTCCGGGGAAGCGCCGCCGGTAGAGGGCGCGGGCAAGGAAAATAGCGGGTACCACGGAGAGCAGGGCGGAAAGAAATGCCTGCCAGAACGAGAAGCGGATGACGTGCCACAGATAGCTGTCGTGCAGCAGCGCCGTGACGTCGGTGGCTGGCGCGTTAAACCACAGCGCCAGAAATGCCCCCAGGGCGACGGTCACCATCAGGATGGCGGCGATCAGCCCCGGGAGTAACCAGCCGGCGATCAGCGGCTGACGGCGCGTTGCCATTCACTGACCCAGGCGGCACGTTTCCCGGCCACTTCTTGCGGAGAGTATTCCAGCGCGGTTTGCGGTTTGGCCAGGCTGTCGAAACCGGCCGGTAAAGCGACGTCAGTCACCGGATACATCCAGTTGCCGGTTGGGATCGTATTCTGGAACGACGGGGAGACCATAAATTTCAGGAACTTCTCCGCCAGTTCCGGCTGTTTGCTGGCATAGGTCCGGGCGGCGACTTCAACCTGCAGGTAGTGACCTTCGGCAAAATCAGCGGCGGCGTAGTTCTCTTTTTTCTCCGAAATAATGTGGTATGCCGGAGAGGTGGTGTAGCTCAGCACCAGGTCGCTTTCGCCTTTCAGGAACAGCCCGTAGGCCTCGCTCCAGCCTTTGGTGACGGTAACGGTTTTGGCGGCCAGTTTCTGCCAGGCTTCCGGGGTCTTGTCCCCGTACACTTTTTGCATCCACAGCAGCAGACCCAGCCCCGGCGTGCTGGTGCGCGGATCTTCGTAGATCACGCGCCATTTCTGGTCGCTCTCAACCAGCTCTTTCAGGCTCTTCGGCGGGTTTTTCAGCTTGTTTTTGTCATACACGAAGGCGAAGTAGCCATAGTCGAAGGGCACAAAGGTGTCGTTCTTCCAGCCGCCGGGAACCTTAACCGCATCGGTCGCCACGCCGCTTTTGGCGAACAAGCCCGTTTGCGTGGCCGCTTCCAGCAGGTTGTTATCCAGCCCCAGCACCACGTCGGCTTTGCTGTTCTTGCCTTCCATCCGCAGACGGTTGAGCAGCGAGACGCCATCTTCCAGCGCCACGAATTTCAGCTCGCAGTTGCAGTCGGCTTCGAAGGCTTTTTTGACCGCCGGGCCTGGGCCCCAGTCGGCGGCGAAGGAGTCGTAGGTGTAGACCGTCAGGACAGGACTGGCAACGGCAGGCAGCGCAATCAGCGCCAGCAGGGGAAGAACAGTTTTGAACACTTTGCACCTCTGTATGTGAGAGTGGCAAAGGATTTTGAGCGACAGCCTCAAATCCCTTCGCCGGCGTTATCCGGATCAGGTTCGACGGGTATTTTCTCAGCACACGCTTGCGCGCAGCACCCCGTTGAGAACGACGGTATTGTAATGATTTGGTGAATATTACGAAAGTGTTAAGGTTCCGGCGGTGCAAACCACGCTGATTTAAAGTCAAACCAGCCCAGGGTGTTCATGCGCAAGCCGCGCATACTGCGCTGCCCCTGGATCATCAGCCAGTGGTGGATCAACGGGACGATCGCCTGCTGGGACAGCAGCTGCTGGCACCAGACGGCAAGATTCATCTCGCCTGCCCGCCACTGGGCGGCGTCCTGCTGCCAGTCGCGGGGAATACAGTGCTGCAGGAGCGGGACTTCATACAGATGCGAGAACAGCGAGAAGTCGAGGGGCAGGGTGAAGTTGACGCTGTTGAGCCAGATATCGCTCACCGTCTCGCCGCGATGCCACTCCTCATAGCTGACTTCCTGAATATTTAACGTCACCTGCTCGGCGGCCAGCAGTTCGCTCATCATTCTGGCGATCACCCGGTGTTCGATATGTTCGCGGTAGAAGGTGAGGGTGAGGCTCTCCAGCCCGGCCGGTTTGTCGCCGCGTCCCGGGCGGGCGTGGTGCCAGCGCGGCAGCAGGCCATACGCCGGGAACCAGTAGGATTGATATACCTCCTCGGCCTGGTAGATCAGGTTGGCCGGGGAGAGGATCCGGCTTACCCACTGACGCACCTCAGCGCTGGCGCCGCGGTGGGCGCGGGCGTCGAACAGCAGATAGTAACAGCCCTCCTCAAGCCGGCTCTCCACCGCTTTCTCCCCCTCGGTGGGCCCTTCCAGCGTCAGGCCGACGCTCAGCTCTTCGTTGATATCCGGCAGGACCCAGACGTTGACCTCATCAATCAGCGCCCGGTAGCCAAAGTAGTCATCGAAGGCGCGGATCTTCAGCTGATTATTGTTGTTTCGGGAGACAGCGTAGGGCCCGGTGCCCACCGGCTGGCTGGCAAAGTTGTGCATCGATTCCCACTCGCGGGGCAGGATCATCGACGGCACATATCCCAGCAACCACGGCAGCCAGCGGTCGGGCTGCGAGAGCTGAATATCCAGGGTCCAGGCGGTGGGGGACTGGACCCGGGTAATGTGTGAATAGAGGGGCAGCTCGCGGGCGCGCTGCAGGGTGGCAATGACGTCGGCCATCTCCAGCTCACGTCCATGATGAAAATGGATGCCGGGCCGCAAGAAAAAGCGCCAGTGCAACGGGGAAAGTTGCTGCCAGTGGTGAGCAATATCGGCTTCCAGTTCCCCGTTTTCCTCATTTATGCGCGTCAGGCCGCTAAAGATCTGCCGTGCCATATGGGTTTCGGAGCGTCGTAGTGCGCTGCCCGGCAACAGGTTTTTCATCGGGCGATAGTAGAGCACCCGCAGGATATGCCTGCCCTGGCGAAAGCTACGGCCCAGGTGGGAGACCAGCATCTGGCGTACCGCGGCCTTGTCACCCACCAGCTGCACCAGTTGCTCGATGCGATCCTGCTCGAGCAGATCTTCCGCCCGCTGCTGCTGCAGGGCCAGACCGGTGTAGAGGAAGGTGAGGCGGGAACGTTTGCCGCGCCCGGCTTCTGCCTCCCAGCTCAGCCAGCCCTGTTGCTGCATGGTGTTAAGCAAGGTGCGCATATGACGGCGCGAACAGTTGAGCAGCTCGGCCAGCTCGCTGAGCGTGGTCTCCTGGGGTTGGCCGTCACAGCACTGCCACAGGCGGATGAATTGTTGTTGCAGACGACCAGAGGGCATAAAAGAGGAACTCCTGACAAAAAATCAGCAATTTATTAATCCCTATATTAGGCCAATAATCTTCTTCGATGAAGCGAGGAGGTGAATATGAAGAGGTCGACCACAAATCAGTTTTACCAACAGTACTTCTCAGCGACAAAGGGAATGTCCTGGCTGGCCCGCCGGTGTGCAGAGCAGCGGCTGAAAATACTGGAAGATCTGATGCAGTGGGAGGTGACAACGTCGACCTCGGAACGCTGAATGGCTTCGATCATGTGTGACTGAGTATTGGTGCGAATCACCACGCCAGCAGGTATTATCTGCTGGCTTTTTTCGTTTTCACTTGCGCTAAAGGGAACAGGTAATGCTCTGGTTAATGACGATGGGACGCCGTCTCAACGGTGTTTATGCCGCCTTTTTAATGGTGGCTTTTATGATGGGCGTTGCCGGTGCGCTGCAGGCCCCGACCCTGAGCCTGTTCCTGAGCCGCGAGGTAGGTGCCCAGCCCTTCTGGGTAGGGATTTTTTACACCGTCAACGCCGTCGCCGGGATCCTGGTCAGTCTGTGGCTGGCGAAACGATCCGACAGCCAGGGCGATCGCCGCAAGCTGATCCTCTTTTGCTGTGCGATGGCGATCGGCAATGCGCTGCTGTTTGCTTTTAACCGTCACTATCTGACCTTACTCACCTGCGGCGTACTGCTGGCTTCGCTGGCCAATACCGCCATGCCGCAGCTGTTTGCCCTCGCGCGGGAATATGCCGACAGCTCGGCGCGGGAAGTGGTGATGTTCAGCTCGGTGATGCGTGCCCAGCTGTCGCTGGCGTGGGTTATCGGCCCGCCGCTGGCCTTTATGCTGGCGCTTAACTATGGCTTTACCGCCATGTTCTCGATTGCGGCGGCCATTTTTGCCATCAGCCTGGGGTTAACCGCCTTTGCGCTGCCTTCCGTTTCCCGGGTGGAGTCGGCGAACGCCGTACCGGTGACCCAGGTCAGCGGCTGGAAGAACAAAAATGTTCGCAGGCTGTTTATCGCCTCAACCCTGATGTGGACCTGCAACACCATGTACATCATCGACATGCCGCTGTGGATCAGCAGCGATCTGGGCTTGCCGGACAAGCTGGCCGGGATGTTAATGGGCACTGCCGCCGGGCTGGAAATCCCGGCGATGATCCTTGCTGGTTATTACGTTAAACATTTCGGTAAGCGGCGGATGATGGTGATTGCGGTGGCGGCAGGCGTGCTGTTTTATCTCGGGCTGATCCTCTTTCACAGCCGTGAAGCGTTGCTTGCCCTGCAGCTGTTCAACGCGGTCTTTATCGGCATCGTCGCCGGGATTGGCATGCTCTGGTTCCAGGATCTGATGCCGGGGCGGGCAGGTTCAGCCACCACGCTGTTTACCAACAGCATTTCAACCGGGGTGATTCTGGCGGGGATTATCCAGGGGGCGCTGGTGCAAAGCTATGGTCATTACGTGGTGTACTGGGTGATTGCAGCGATTTCGCTGGTGGCGCTGGTGCTGACCTGGCGGGTAAAAGAGAGTGAAATTCTGGAAGGCGGCTTCACGAAATGAGAGCCCATTCTGACAGCAGTACGAAATACGCATAGAGTTCACGCGGGTGCTTGAGGCTGTTTGCCTGAACATTGCTGGAAAGTAAAAATGGCCCGCTTAGCGGGCCATTAAATTAACTCATAAAGGCTGGCTGTTTGTTCTCGTAGGCCGAAATCGCCTCTTCATGCTGCAACGTCAGCCCGATGCTGTCCAGGCCGTTGATCATGCAGTGGCGACGGAAAGTATCGATGTTAAAGCCATAGGTTTTATCGCCGGCTTTCACTTCCTGCGCTTCCAGGTCCACCTCAAAGGTTATTCCCGGATTGCTCTGCACCAGCGCAAACAGTTCGTCGACCTGCTCATCGCTTAACGTCACCGGCAGCAGCTGGTTGTTGAAGCTGTTGCCGTAGAAGATATCGGCAAAGCTCGGGGCAATCACCACTTTGAAACCGTAGTCGGTCAGGGCCCAGGGCGCATGCTCGCGGGATGAGCCGCAGCCGAAGTTTTCCCGCGCCAGCAGGATCGACGCGCCTTTGAATTCCGGGAAGTTCAGCACGAACTCCGGATTCGGCACCTCGCCTTTGTCATCCAGGAAACGCCAGTCGTTAAACAGATGGGCACCAAACCCGGTTCGGGTCACCTTCTGCAAAAACTGCTTGGGAATAATGGCGTCAGTATCGACGTTGGCCGCGTCCAGAGGGACCACCAGGCCAGTATGTTGGGTAAATTTCTCTGCCATGATGGTCTCCTTATTTCAGGCTGCGAATATCGGCAAAATGGCCGGTCACTGCGGCCGCTGCGGCCATCGCCGGGCTGACCAGATGGGTACGCCCGCCGCGACCCTGACGACCTTCAAAGTTACGGTTGCTGGTAGAGGCGCAACGTTCACCCGGATTCAGGCGGTCGTTGTTCATCGCCAGACACATGGAGCAACCCGGCAGACGCCATTCAAAGCCGGCTTCGATGAAAATCTTATCCAGCCCTTCGGCTTCGGCTTGCGCTTTCACCGGACCGGAGCCTGGCACCACCAGCGCCTGCACGCCCGGGGCCACTTTACGGCCTTTCGCGACTTCTGCCGCCGCACGCAAATCTTCGATACGTGAGTTGGTGCAGGAGCCGATAAAGACTTTATCAATCGCTACGTCGGTCAACGGCACGCCCGGTTTCAGCCCCATATAGGCCAGCGCCTTCTCTGCGCTGGCGCGCTCAACCGGATCGGCGAACGAGGCCGGATCAGGAATGCTGTCGTTAACGGAGATCACCTGGCCCGGGTTGGTGCCCCAGGTCACCTGCGGTGCAATCGCTTCGGCCTGCAAGGTCACCACGGTGTCAAACTGCGCACCCTCGTCGGTTTTCAGGGTCGACCAGTACGCAACGGCATCGTCGTAGTGCTGGCCTTTCGGGGCGTGCAGACGATCTTTCACATACGCGAAGGTGATCTCATCCGGGGCGACCAGACCGGCTTTTGCGCCCATCTCAATGGCCATGTTGCACAGGGTCATACGACCTTCCATGCTCAGGGCCTGGATCGCGCTGCCGCAGAACTCCACCACATGACCGGTGCCGCCGGCGCTGCCGGTTTTACCGATGATCGCCAGCACGATATCTTTGGCAGTGATGCCCGGTGCAGCCTGGCCGGTAACTTCAATTTTCATGGTCTTCGCCCGGCCCTGCTTCAGGGTCTGGGTCGCCAGCACGTGTTCTACTTCTGAGGTGCCGATCCCGAAGGCCAGCGCGCCAAAGGCGCCGTGGGTGGCGGTATGGGAGTCGCCGCAGACGATGGTCATGCCCGGCAGGGTGATACCCTGCTCTGGCCCCATTACGTGAACAATGCCCTGGTACGGGTGGTTCAGGTCGTACAGTTCCACGCCAAATTCGTTGCAGTTCTTGATCAGTTCCTGCATCTGAATGCGCGCCATCTCACCGGAGGCGTTGATATCTTTGGTTTGCGTCGAGACGTTATGGTCCATCGTCGCAAAGGTTTTGCCTGGCTGACGCACCGGGCGATGATGCGCGCGCAGGCCATCAAACGCCTGTGGCGAGGTCACTTCGTGGACCAGGTGACGGTCGATATAGAGCAGCGGGGTTTCGTTCGGCGCTTCAAAGACCACGTGCGCATCAAACAATTTTTCGTACAACGTCTTCGCCATGATTACACCCCTTCAGCGACATAGCGGGCGATGATGTCACCCATTTCATCGGTAGTAACTGCAGCAGCGCCACGGGCCAAATCACCGGTGCGAATGCCTTCTTCCAGCGCACGGTTGATGGCATTTTCAATCGCCGTCGCCGCGTCGTTGGCATCCAGGCTGTAGCGCAGCAACAGCGCCAGGGAGAGGATCTGCGCGATCGGGTTAGCAATGTTCTTACCCGCGATATCCGGCGCTGAACCGCCTGCCGGTTCGTAGAGGCCAAAGCCTTCTTCATTCAGGCTGGCGGATGGCAACATCCCCATCGAGCCGGTGATCATCGCGCACTCGTCAGAGAGAATGTCCCCGAACAGGTTGGAGCACAGCAGCACGTCGAACTGGGACGGATCTTTAATCAGCTGCATGGTGGCATTGTCGATATACATATGCGACAGCTGCACGTCCGGGTATTCCCGGGCGATTTCGTTGACGATTTCGCGCCACAGGATCGAGGATTGCAACACGTTCGCTTTATCGATCGAGGTGACTTTATGACCGCGTTTGCGGGCAGATTCGAACGCGATACGGGCGATACGTTCGATCTCAAAACGGTGATAAACCTCGGTATCAAAAGCTTTTTCGTGCTGACCGCTGCCTTCACGGCCTTTCGGCTGACCAAAGTAGATGCCGCCGGTCAGCTCACGCACGCACAGAATGTCGAAACCGTTGGCGGCGATATCGGCGCGCAGCGGGCAAAACACTTCCAGCCCCTGGTACAGCTTCGCCGGACGCAGGTTGCTGAACAGCTTGAAATGTTTACGCAACGGCAGCAGCGCACCGCGCTCAGGCTGCTCAGCTGGCGGCAGATGTTCCCATTTCGGGCCACCCACGGAGCCAAACAGCACCGCGTCGGCATTCTCACAGCCGGTCACGGTCGCCTGTGGCAACGGCGTGCCGTGATTATCGATGGCGATACCGCCCACATCGTAGTGGCTGGTGGTAATTTTCATCGCAAAACGGGTGCGGATCGCTTCCAGAACCTTCAGCGCCTGTGCCATAACCTCGGGGCCAATTCCGTCACCCGGTAACACAGCAATATGGTAATTCTTCGACATTACACGGTTTCCTTATTGTTCTCTTTATTCTGAGCTTTGCGTTGCAACTCTTTTTCCACTTCGGCGGCGCGCCAGATGTTGTTCAGGACGTGAACCATCGCTTTGGCGGAGGATTCGACGATATCGGTCGCCAGGCCGACGCCATGGAAGCGGCGGCCATTGTAGTTGACCACGATATCAACCTGGCCCAGCGCGTTTTTGCCCTGGCCTTTGGCCGTCAGGTCATATTTGACCAGTTCAACGTCGTACTCGGTGACGCGGTTAATCGCCTGGTAGATGGCATCCACCGGACCGTTGCCGTTGGCGGCTTCGGCTTTGATTTCGTCGCCGCAGGCCAGCTTGACGGAGGCGGTGGCGATATCGCTTGAACCGGACTGGACGCTGAAATAGTCCAGACGGAAGTGCTCCGGCTCTTCCTGCTGTTTGTTGATAAACGCCAGCGCTTCCAGATCGTAATCGAAGACCTGACCTTTCTTGTCGGCCAGCTTCAGGAAGGCGTCGTACAGATGATCCATGTTGTAGTCGGTGTCTTTGTAGCCCATCTCTTCCATGCGGTGTTTTACCGCGGCACGGCCAGAGCGGGAGGTCAGGTTCAACTGCACCTGGTTCAGACCGATGGATTCCGGAGTCATGATCTCGTAGTTTTCGCGGTTCTTCAGCACGCCGTCCTGGTGGATACCGGAGGAGTGGGCGAAGGCCCCGGTGCCGACAATCGCTTTGTTTGCCGGGACCGGCATGTTGCAGATCTGGCTGACGGTCTGGCTGGTGCGCCAGATTTCGTGGTGATTAATGCGGGTCTGCACGTTCATGATGTCTTTGCGCACTTTGATCGCCATGATCACTTCTTCCAGCGAACAGTTGCCGGCGCGCTCACCGATACCGTTCATGGCACCTTCCACCTGACGTGCACCGGCGTGGACGGCCGCAATGGCATTACCCACTGCCAGGCCCAAATCGTCATGCGTGTGTACGGAGATGATCGCTTTATCAATGTTCGGCACACGCTCATACAGCCCGGTAATGATGTTGGAGAACTCGAACGGCATGGTGTAGCCGACGGTGTCAGGGATGTTGATGGTGGTGGCCCCGGCACGGATCGCTGCTTCAACCACGCGGGCCAAATCTTCAATTGGCGTACGGCCTGCGTCTTCACAGGAGAACTCAACGTCGTCGGTGTAATTACGGGCGCGTTTCACCATATAGATGGAGCGCTCAATCACCTCATCCAGCGTGCTGCGCAGCTTGGTGGCGATGTGCATAGGTGAGGTAGCAATAAAAGTATGAATTCGGAAGGCTTCAGCGACTTTCAGTGACTCAGCGGCCACATCGATGTCCTTCTCAACGCAGCGGGCCAGGGCGCACACGCGGCTGTTTTTGATGGTGCGGGCAATGGTCTGAACGGATTCAAAATCACCTGGAGAAGAGACAGGGAAACCCACCTCCATCACGTCTACGCCCATACGTTCCAGGGCCAGCGCAATCTGCAATTTCTCTTTAACGCTCAGGCTTGCCTGTAATGCCTGTTCACCGTCACGTAAGGTCGTATCGAAAATAATGACTTGCTGGCTCATGGGTTAGGTCCTTGTCTGAATTTGGGCGCCTTGCTACGAGCATAAAAAAACCCGCGCAGTGGCGCGGGTTTTTTGTGTTACCAGAGAACGATTCAACGCTGAATTTCGCCCGCCAGTCTACCGCGCACAGTGGATGCGTTTAGTAGTAGTAGACCGGTGAAACGAATGCTGTGATTCATGAATCATGCCCCAGATAAATAAGATATGCTTTTAGTGGTACTGGATACGCCGTTTGATGTCAACCCCTGAGCGGTGAAAACGGTGATTCGGCATACCAGACGCAATCAGTGGAATTAGCTTATTGTGCTGGTTTTTCCCTTTCTGACAATTTTGTTCTTCTGCAGGATGTCGCTGAATACATCGATAGAATTGTTTTAAGATACTTAATTGCAATTGTTCAAACTTTCGAAACAATACATCGCCCTTTTGAATGTGTTAACTTTCATTATGTTAGCCTGATGCTAAGCGTATAAAGCCTGCGAAGGTAGTGTTACTGATAATAAAATGTTAAGCATTTAAATTAAGTTGCTAGTAATACTTTATTAAAACTTAAATAAGCCTTAACTAAACGCTATGTTGTTTATTTATGTGAATTATGGTTTCATTCAATCTATAAACTTATAGATATGTTTTACCCTCTCTAAACATGTTCTCACGTTTTATTTTGTGTCCCTGTCATGATTGACGGGTATTTATATATTCCTAATTTGTAACATTTCTCTTTTTCTTGTTTTATATGCGTGGTAAATCATATTTTTAAAAATGATTGTTGCGGACGAGTAAAGGGAGTTTAGCGTGACAGTGGAGCAGGATATGTCTGAAGAAAAAAATGAAAAACCGGCAGCACTCGACGGGGCAAAACCACAGCTCCGTACGGTAGATCTGAATCTGTTAACGGTATTTGACGCGGTGATGCAGGAGCAAAATATCACGCGCGCCGCGCAGTCGCTGGGGATGTCCCAGCCCGCGGTAAGTAATGCCGTTGCCAGACTCAAGGTCATGTTCAATGACGAACTGTTTGTACGCTATGGCCGGGGGATCCAGCCTACGGCACGGGCATTCCAGCTGTTTGCATCGGTACGCCAGGCTTTGCAGCTTGTGCAGAATGAGCTGCCGGGATCGGGATTCGACTCGTCCAGCAGCGAGCGTATTTTCCATTTGTGTGTTTGCAGTCCTCTTGATAATTATCTGACCTCGCTTATTTATAATAAGGTTGAAAAGGTCGCGCCTAATATTCACCTGGTGTTCAAGTCTTCCCTTAACCAGAATACTGAACATCAGCTGCGCTATCAGGAAACCGAGTTTGTGATTGGCTATGAAGAGTTCCGCCGCCCGGAATTTTCCTGCGTACCCTTATTCAAAGATGAAATGGTGTTGGTGACCAGCAAAACACACCCGCGTCTGCACGGTACGCTGCTGGAGAGCGATATTTATCGCGAACAGCATGCGGTCGTCGCCCTCGATCGCTACGCATCCTTTAGCCAGCCGTGGTACGACACCCCGGATAAACAGGCCTGCGTGGCGTATCAGGGAATGGCGATGGTCAGCGTATTAAACGTCGTCTCGCAAACGCAGCTGGTTGCTATTGCGCCGCGCTGGCTGGTAGAGGAGTTTGCCGAGCCGCTGAATTTGCGGATATTGCCGCTGCCGTTGAACCTGAACTCGCGGACGTGTTATCTCTCGTGGCATGAAGCCGCCGGACGCGACAAAGGCCATCAGTGGATGGAAGAGCTGCTGGTGAGCGTCTGCCGCCGCTAATCGACCTCAGGGTAAATGGCGCTGTTGTTGTTATTTATCCTGACTTTCTTTTTATTATTGAAATATTATTCTGTAGCCATTTTTTTCATTACCGCTTCCGGTCAGTAAAATTGCATGAATTACTGCACCTTTCCCTTTTTAAATGATGAATGCTCACGGCGCTTCGTTATCGTAGTTGATTTATCCATAACAAATATTAATACCTCATATTTCTTCTTTCACGCTTCTGCGTTCGCGCGGGTTTGCTAATTGCCTGCCTTCCGGGGAGCGGTTATGGTAACTGTCACTCTGCACAATAAAAAAACGCCAGGGGTGACCCTGACAAAAAAGACGGCACAGTGCATATTTTTCCTGTCCGTCTGAAACGATAAGCCTGGAGGCTAATCATGGAGATGTTGTCTGGCGCCGAAATGGTCGTCCGGTCGTTAATCGATCAGGGCGTGAAGCAAGTGTTCGGTTACCCCGGGGGCGCGGTCCTCGATATTTACGATGCGCTACATACCGTGGGCGGTATCGATCACGTCCTGGTGCGTCATGAGCAAGCTGCCGTACATATGGCCGACGGACTGGCGCGTGCGACAGGTGAGGTTGGCGTGGTGCTGGTAACCTCCGGCCCCGGCGCAACCAACGCCATTACGGGTATCGCCACCGCCTATATGGACTCCATTCCGATGGTGGTACTCTCCGGTCAGGTCGCCACCTCGCTGATTGGCTACGATGCCTTTCAGGAGTGCGATATGGTCGGAATCTCCCGTCCGGTGGTGAAACACAGTTTCCTGGTTAAACAGACGGAAGATATCCCGGGCATATTGAAAAAAGCCTTCTGGCTGGCGGCGAGCGGGCGTCCGGGGCCGGTGGTAGTTGACCTGCCGAAGGATATCCTCAATCCGGCGAACAAACTGCCTTATGTCTGGCCAGAGTCGGTCAGCATGCGCTCTTACAACCCCACCACTCAGGGGCATAAGGGCCAGATTAAACGGGCGTTGCAGACCCTGATGACGGCCAAAAAGCCGGTGGTGTATGTCGGCGGCGGGGCGGTGAACGCTAAGTGTGAAACGCAGCTGCGCACGCTTATCGAAAAGCTGAATCTGCCGGTAGCCTCTTCGTTAATGGGCTTAGGGGCGTTCCCGGCCAGCCATCGTCAGGCGCTCGGCATGCTCGGTATGCACGGCACCTACGAAGCCAACATGACGATGCACAATTCCGATGTCATTTTTGCTGTAGGGGTGCGCTTTGACGATCGCACTACCAACAACCTGGCGAAATATTGCCCCAACGCCACCGTGCTGCACATTGATATCGATCCAACCTCCATCTCCAAAACTGTCCCGGCGGATGTGCCCATTGTGGGCGACGCGCGACAGGTACTGGAGCAGATGCTGGAGTTACTGGCGCAGGAGTGCAGCGTCCAGCCGCTCGATGAGATCCGCGACTGGTGGCTGCAGATTGAGCAGTGGCGCGCGCGGCAGTGCCTGAAATATGACACCCAAAGCGAGAGCATCAAGCCGCAGGCGGTGATTGAGACTATCTGGCGACTGACCAAAGGCGAGGCTTACGTGACCTCTGACGTGGGTCAGCACCAGATGTTTGCCGCACTCTATTATCCGTTTGATAAGCCGCGCCGTTGGATCAACTCCGGTGGGCTGGGCACCATGGGCTTTGGCCTGCCCGCCGCGCTGGGGGTTAAGCTGGCGTTGCCAGACGAAACGGTGGTCTGCGTGACCGGCGATGGCAGTATTCAGATGAACATCCAGGAGCTCTCCACTGCGCTGCAGTATGACCTGCCGGTGCTGGTGCTCAACCTGAACAACGGCTATCTGGGCATGGTGAAGCAGTGGCAGGATATGATCTATTCCGGTCGCCATTCACAGTCCTATATGAAGTCGCTGCCTGATTTTGTTCGTCTGGCTGAAGCCTACGGCCATATTGGCATTCGTATCAGCGATCCGGCAGAGCTGGAAGCGAAGCTCAGCGACGCCCTTGAGCACGTCAATAATAACCGCCTGGTGTTTGTCGATGTCGTGGTTGATGGCACCGAGCATGTCTATCCGATGCATATTCGCGGCGGCGGTATGGATGAAATGTGGTTAAGCAAAACGGAGAGAACCTGATATGCGCCGGATATTATCTGTATTACTGGAAAACGAGTCCGGCGCGCTGTCGCGCGTAATTGGGCTCTTCGCACAGCGCGGCTACAACATCGAAAGCCTGACGGTTGCCCCGACAGACGATCCCACACTCTCACGGATGACTATCCAGACGGTCGGCGACGCCAAGGTGCTGGAGCAGATCGAAAAGCAGCTGCACAAACTGGTTGATGTGTTACGCGTCAGCGAGCTAGGGCAGGGGGCTTACGTTGAACGTGAGATCATGCTGGTGAAAATTCAGGCTACCGGTTACGGGCGGGAAGAGGTGAAGCGCAATGCGGACATCTTCCGCGGGCAGATCATCGATGTTACCCCCTCTATCTATACCGTTCAGCTGGCCGGCACCAGCGATAAACTGGACGCCTTCCTCGCCTCGGTGCGGGATGTCGCCAAAATTGTTGAAGTGGCGCGTTCAGGCGTCGTGGGACTTTCCCGCGGTGACAAAGTGATGCGTTAAGAATAAAAGTTTCGCCTCGAGCTTGCCCGGTGTGAATGACCGGGCTTTTTTTTGTGCACCGATGTCGCTGTACCGACAAAAGCGGTTGCCGGACAGGCTATTCTGCGCTTAGATGTTACAAGATTTAGCCATAACCCTGACGAGGTCATGGACTCTTTTCTTTTTTTTAAGGGGCAATTGTGAAACTGGATGAAATCGCCAGGCTAGCCGGTGTGTCGCGAACGACGGCAAGCTATGTGATTAACGGTAAAGCGAAGCAGTATCGTGTCAGCGATAAGACCGTTGAAAAAGTCATGGCAGTAGTTCGTGAACATAACTACCATCCGAACGCCGTGGCGGCAGGTTTACGTGCCGGGCGCACCCGTTCGATCGGTCTGGTGATCCCGGATCTGGAAAACACCAGCTACACCCGGATCGCAAACTACCTTGAGCGCCAGGCGCGTCAGCGCGGCTACCAGCTGCTGATCGCCTGTTCCGAAGATCAGCCCGATAATGAGATGCGCTGCATTGAGCATCTGCTGCAACGCCAGGTTGATGCCATTATCGTTTCCACCTCCTTACCCCCTGAACATCCTTTCTATCAGCGTTGGGCCAATAATGCGTTCCCGATTGTCGCCCTCGACCGTGCGCTGGATCGTGAGCATTTCACCAGCGTGGTAGGTGCGGATCAGGACGATGCTGAAATGCTGGCGGCAGAGCTGCGCACCTTCCCGGCGGAAAACGTCCTCTATCTGGGGGCATTGCCGGAACTTTCCGTGAGTTTCCTGCGCGAGCAGGGTTTCCGCACCGCCTGGAAAGACGATCCTCGTGAAGTCGATTATCTCTATGCCAACAGCTACGAGCGCGAAGCCTCGGCCCAGCTGTTCGAGAAGTGGCTGGAGACTCATCCGATGCCGCAGGCTCTGTTCACCACATCGTTTGCGCTGTTACAGGGGGTCATGGACGTGACCTTGCGTCGTGAAGGCAAGCTGCCATCGGATCTGGCGATTGCCACCTTTGGCGATCATGAGCTGCTCGATTTCCTGCAGTGCCCGGTGCTGGCCGTGGCGCAGCGTCATCGTGATGTGGCCGAGCGGGTGCTGGAGATTGTACTGGCAAGCCTCGATGAACCGCGTAAGCCGAAACCGGGTCTGACGCGTATCCGTCGTAACCTTTATCGTCGCGGCATATTAAGCCGTTCGTAATGACGTCAGGGCAGCGTGCGCTGCCCTGAATTTCTCATCCTGTATTAACCTGTTAATTCCCACATTATTTTTAAGATAATTCCTTTAAAATCTTTGCCTGCTACGCGTTTTAATTCCCTTTACTGTTTAAAACGTCACTTCATGTTTATATTATTGTTAGTAGTGCGATGAATTGTATTATTTTGTTACATAACCGATCGGCAGTGCTGAATTATCAGCCGTTTTTTCTCTCTCGATCTCCCTGCCTGCACCTGCCCGCCACAGGCTTCTGGCCCGCAGTGCATCTGGCGCTGTCATCCCCCCGCAATATGGCTTAAAATGCCGCCCGCGTCGCAAACTGACACTTTATATTTCCCCGCGATGATATGAGGGGTTTTTAAGACGGGTATGCATATTTGCATTTTTTCTCACAAATATTCATCACGTTAATTTTGCCGCGCCAGTTGTGCAGTTAATAGCCGGGTCAACTTCCATTCGTAAATCAGTGACATTTAGAGAGATGTCGCGGAAGTCCTGGCTTGACAAGCTTTTCCATCGCTCCGTAAACTCCCTTAAGTGGGAATTTGTGGGTTAAAGTGGTGAGGAGGGGTGAGACTGGCATGTTCCGTGGAGCGACGTTAGTCAATCTCGACAGCAAAGGGCGTTTGTCGGTACCAACCCGATACCGCGACCAGCTGAACGAGAGCGCTTCTGGTCAAATGGTATGCACCATTGACATCAACCACGCCTGCCTGCTGCTTTACCCCTTGCCTGAATGGGAAATCATTGAGCAAAAGCTGTCTCGACTGTCGAGCATGAACCCGCAGGAGCGCCGCGTGCAGCGGCTGTTATTGGGTCATGCCAGTGAATGTCAGATGGACAGCGCGGGGCGTTTATTGATTGCGCCCGTGCTGCGGCAGCATGCCGGTCTGACAAAAGAAGTGATGCTGGTCGGACAGTTCAATAAGTTTGAACTGTGGGATGAAACGGCCTGGTATCAACGGGTCAAGGAAGATATCGACGCTGAGCAGTCCGATTCCGCAACATTGTCGGAACGATTGCAGGATTTGTCTCTATAAAAAATGATGGAAAATTATAAACATACGACGGTGCTACTGGATGAGGCCGTCAACGGCCTGAATATTCGTCCTGATGGCATCTATATTGATGGCACTTTTGGCCGGGGTGGCCACTCACGTTTGATCCTCTCCCATCTGGGCGCGGACGGCCGTTTGCTGGCAATCGATCGCGATCCGCAGGCTATCGCCGTGGCGAAAACCATCGATGACCCACGCTTTTCCATCGTTCATGGACCTTTCTCCGCGCTGGCTGATTATGTCGGCGAGCGCGATTTAACCGGCAAGATTGACGGGATCCTCCTCGATCTTGGCGTCTCCTCACCGCAGCTTGATGATGCTGAACGTGGCTTCTCCTTTATGCGCGATGGCCCGCTGGACATGCGTATGGATCCGACGCGCGGCCAGTCTGCCGCCGAGTGGCTGCAGACTGCAGAAGAAGCGGATATTGCCTGGGTGATCAAAACCTTCGGGGAAGAGCGCTTTGGCAAACGTATTGCCCGCGCCATCGTTGAACGCAACCGCATTGAACCCATGACACGCACCAAAGAGCTGGCGGCCGTTATTGCTGCAGCCATGCCGGTGAAAGATAAGTTCAAACACCCTGCAACCCGTACCTTCCAGGCGATTCGTATCTGGGTTAACAGCGAGCTCGACGAGATCGAGCAGGCGCTGAAAAACTCGATTAGCGTCCTGGCTCCGGGTGGTCGCCTGTCGGTGATCAGCTTCCACTCGCTGGAAGACCGCATTGTGAAGCGCTTTATGCGTGAGCAAAGTCGTGGTCCACAGGTACCGGCCGGGTTACCGATGACGGAAGAGCAGCTCAGAAAACTGGGCGGTCGCCAGCTGCGCGCTTTAGGCAAGTTAATGCCGGGCGAAGCGGAAGTGGAAGAGAACCCACGCGCCCGTAGTTCAGTGCTGCGTATTGCAGAAAGGACCAGTGCATGATCGGCAGAGTGGCAGACACCCTCAGCAAGGTAAAAGAGACGTTAGGCAGCAACGAGCGTCATGCCTTGCCGGGCGTTATCTGGGATGACCTGTTGCGTTTCGGCAAGCTGCCACTGTGTCTGTTCATTTGCATCATTGTGACGGCGGTTACCGTGGTGACCACCGCTCACCATACCCGTTTGTTAACGGCGCAGCGCGAACAGCTGGTGCTGGAGCGTGATGCGCTGGATATCGAGTGGCGAAATTTGATCCTCGAAGAAAATGCGCTCGGCGATCATAGCCGGGTTGAACGGATCGCAACGGAAAAGCTGCAGTTGCAGCATGTTGATCCTTCTCAGGAAAATATCGTAGTACAAAAATAAGGAAAAACGCGACGCATGAAACCCGCGGCGAAGGCGCTAAAACCAAAACGTCAGGAAGAACAGGCCAGCTTTATCAGCTGGCGTTTTGCGTTGCTTTGCGGCTGCATTTTACTGGCGCTGGGTTTCCTGCTGGGACGCGTGGCATGGCTGCAAATTATCGCTCCCGACATGCTGGTGCGTCAGGGCGACATGCGTTCCCTGCGCGTGCAGGAGGTCTCCACCTCGCGTGGGCTGATCACCGACCGTTCCGGTCGTCCGCTGGCGGTCAGCGTACCGGTGAAAGCGATCTGGGCGGATCCTAAAGAGCTGCATGATGCGGGCGGGATCTCTCTTGATAACCGCTGGAAAGCTCTCTCTGACGCGCTGAAAATGCCGCTGGATCAGCTGGCGGCCCGCGTCAATGCTAACCCGAAAGGGCGCTTTATCTATCTGGCGCGTCAGGTTAACCCTGACATGGCCGACTACATCAAAAAGTTGAAGCTGCCCGGCATCCACCTGCGTGAAGAGTCCCGTCGCTACTACCCTTCCGGGGAAGTAACCGCGCACCTGATCGGCTTTACCAACGTCGACAGTCAGGGGATTGAAGGCGTCGAGAAGAGTTTCGATAAGTGGCTGACCGGTCAGCCGGGCGAGCGTGTGGTGCGTAAAGATCGTTATGGCCGCGTTATTGAAGATATCTCTTCCACGGACAGCCAGGCGGCGCACAACCTGGCGCTGAGCATCGACGAACGTCTGCAGGCGCTGGTCTATCGTGAACTGAATAACGCCGTGGCCTTTAACAAGGCGGAGTCCGGCAGCGCGGTGCTGGTGGATGTCAGCACCGGCGAAGTGCTGGCGATGGCCAGCAGCCCGTCCTATAACCCGAATAATTTTGCCGGAACGGCCAAAGACGCCATGCGTAACCGTTCCATCACCGACGTCTTTGAGCCGGGTTCAACGGTTAAACCGATGGTGGTGATGACGGCTCTGCAGCGCGGCATCGTCAATGAAAATACCGTGCTCAACACCGTGCCTTACCGAATCAACGGTCACGAAATCAAAGACGTGGCGCGTTACAGCGAATTGACCCTCACCGGGGTTTTACAGAAGTCGAGTAACGTCGGCGTTTCTAAGTTGGCGTTAGCGATGCCGTCCTCAGCGTTGGTAGATACTTACTCACGTTTTGGGCTGGGAAAAGCGACCAATTTGGGGTTGGTCGGAGAACGCAGTGGCTTATATCCTCAAAAACAACGGTGGTCTGACATAGAGAGGGCCACCTTCTCTTTCGGCTACGGGCTAATGGTAACGCCGTTACAGTTGGCGCGTGTCTATGCAACGATTGGCAGCTATGGCGTCTATCGCCCGCTGTCGATCACCAAAGTCGATCCGCCGGTTCCCGGTGAGCGTATCTTCCCGGAATCGATTGTCCGCACCGTCGTGCACATGATGGAAAGCGTGGCCCTGCCCGGTGGCGGCGGCGTGAAGGCGGCGATCAAAGGCTATCGCATCGCGATTAAAACCGGTACGGCGAAAAAAGTCGGGCCGGATGGCCGCTACATCAATAAATACATTGCATATACCGCAGGCGTTGCGCCTGCGAGTAATCCGCGTTTTGCGCTGGTGGTGGTTATCAACGATCCACAGGCGGGTAAATACTACGGTGGCGCCGTTTCCGCGCCGGTCTTCGGTGCCATCATGGGAGGCGTACTGCGCACCATGAACATCGAGCCGGATGCGCTGGCAACGGGCGAGAAAAGTGAATTTGTAATTAATCAAGGCGAGGGAACAGGTGGCAGATCGTAATTTGCGCGACCTTCTTGCTCCGTGGGTAGCTGGTTTACCTGCGCGAGAACTGCGGGAAATGGTACTCGACAGCCGTGTGGCTGCCTCGGGCGATCTTTTTGTGGCAGTTGTTGGTCATCAGGCGGACGGGCGTCGGTATATCCCGCAGGCGATAGCGCAAGGTGTAGCTGCCATTATTGCTGAGGCAAAAGATGAAGCCGCTGATGGTGAAATCCGTGAAATGCACGGTGTGCCGGTCATCTATCTCAGCCAGTTAACCGAACGTCTCTCCGCGCTGGCGGGGCGTTTTTATAACGAACCTTCTGACCAGTTGCGCCTGGTGGGCGTGACCGGCACTAACGGTAAAACCACCACCACGCAGCTGATGGCGCAATGGGCGCAGCTGCTGGGTGAAACCAGCGCGGTGATGGGCACCGTGGGTAACGGCCTGCTGGGCAAAGTGAACCCAACGGAAAACACCACTGGCTCCGCCGTCGACGTGCAGCATGTGCTGGCCGGTCTGGCAGGGCAGGGTGCAACCTTCGCGGCAATGGAAGTCTCTTCCCACGGCCTGGTCCAGCACCGTGTCGCGGCGCTCAAGTTTGCCGCCTCCGTGTTCACTAACCTGAGCCGGGACCATCTTGACTACCATGGCGACATGGAAAACTACGAAGCGGCAAAATGGCAGCTGTATGCCACGCATCACGTCGGTCAGGCGATTATCAATGCTGATGATGACGTGGGCCGTCGTTGGCTGGCTAAGCTGCCGGATGCCGTTGCGGTCTCCATGGAAGACCATATCAATCCTAACTGCCACGGCCGCTGGTTGAAAGCCACTGACGTGACATATCACGACAGCGGCGCGACCATCCGCTTTGCCTCTTCCTGGGGTGAAGGCGAAATCGAAAGCCGCCTGATGGGGGCGTTCAACGTCAGCAACCTGCTGTTAGCTCTCGCCACTCTGCTGGCGCTGGGTTATCCCCTGCCAGCGCTGCTCAGCACCTCCTCGCGTCTGCTGCCGGTTTGCGGTCGGATGGAAGTATTCACGGCCCCAGGCAAACCTACCGTGGTAGTGGATTACGCTCACACCCCGGATGCACTGGAAAAAGCGCTGGAAGCGGCCCGCCTGCACTGTGCCGGTAAGCTGTGGTGCGTCTTTGGCTGCGGCGGCGATCGCGATAAAGGCAAGCGTCCACTGATGGGAGCCATTGCCGAGCAGTTCGCGGATATTGCGGTTGTGACCGATGATAACCCGCGTACCGAAGAGCCGCGCGCCATCATTAACGACATTCTGGCCGGAATGCTGGATGCCGGGCGCGCCCGTGTGGTGGAAGGTCGCGCCGAAGCGGTGACCAACGCCATCATGCAGGCTGGCGAGAACGACGTCGTGCTGCTGGCCGGTAAAGGTCATGAAGATTATCAGATCGTCGGCACTAACCGTCTGGACTACTCCGACCGTGTCACCGCGGCACGTCTGCTGGGAGTGATGGCATGATTAGCGTAACGCTAAGCCAGCTAGCCACCATCCTGGGCGCAGACGTCAGCGGCGAGCTGACCTTCGATGCCGTTACCACCGACACGCGTAAAATCACCCCCGGCTGCCTGTTCGTGGCGCTGAAGGGTGAGCGTTTCGATGCGCACGATTTTGCTGAGCAGGCGAAAGCCGCGGGCGCGGGTGCGCTGCTGGTGAGCCGTAAACTGGATATCGATCTGCCGCAGGCGGTGGTGAAAGACACCCGCCTGGCGTTTGGTGAACTGGCCGCATGGGTACGCCAGCAGGTCCCGGCGCGCATTGTGGCGCTGACCGGCTCCTCCGGTAAAACCTCCGTTAAGGAGATGGCCGCCGCGATCCTAAGCCAGTGTGGCAACACCCTCTATACCGCAGGCAATCTGAACAACGACATCGGTGTGCCGATGACGCTCCTGCGTCTGACCTACGAACATGAATATGCGGTGATCGAACTCGGGGCTAACCACCAGGGAGAAATCGCCTGGACCGTTAGCCTGACGCAGCCGGAAGCGGCGCTGGTGAATAACCTCGCGGCGGCGCATCTGGAAGGGTTCGGCTCGCTGGAAGGCGTGGCGAAAGCGAAGGGCGAGATCTACACCGGCCTGCCGGTCGACGGCATCGCCATCATGAATGCCGACAACAACGACTGGCTGAACTGGAAAAGCGTTATCGGGGATCGCAAAACCTGGCGCTTCTCACCGAATGCCGCCAACAGCGACTTCACCGCCACCAACGTCCATGTGACCTCTCACGGTACCGAATTTACGCTGCAGACCCCAACGGGGGATGTGGATGTACTGCTGCCGCTGCCGGGTCGTCACAATATCGCCAATGCCCTCGCCGCCACTGCGCTGACGATGGCGGTCGGCGCACCGCTGTCGGCTATCAAAGCCGGTCTGGCGAACCTGAAAGCCGTTCCTGGACGCCTGTTCCCGATCCCGCTGGCGGAAAACAAACTGCTGCTGGATGACTCCTACAACGCCAACGTTGGCTCCATGACCGCTGCGGTACAGGTGCTGTCTGAGATGCCCGGTTATCGCGTGTTGGTGGTCGGCGATATGGCCGAGCTGGGTGATGAGAGCGAAGCCTGTCACATCCAGGTGGGTGAAGCGGCGAAAGCCTCCGGTATCGATCGCGTGTTAAGCGCCGGTCATCTTAGCCAAAATATCAGCCAGGCCAGCGGCGTCGGCGAGCATTTTGCCGATAAAACGGCGTTGATCGCCCGCCTTAAGGCCCTGGTCGAAGAACAACAAATTGTGACAGTTTTAGTGAAAGGTTCACGCAGTGCCGCCATGGAAGAGGTTGTGCACGCTTTACAGGAGAATGGGACATGTTAGTTTGGCTGGCCGAACATTTGGTCAAATATTATTCCGGCTTTAACGTCTTTTCCTATCTGACGTTTCGCGCCATCGTCAGCCTGCTGACTGCGCTGTTCATCTCCTTGTGGATGGGCCCGCGCATGATTGCCCGTCTGCAAAAACTCTCTTTCGGTCAGGTTGTGCGTAACGACGGTCCGGAATCACACTTCAGTAAACGCGGCACGCCGACCATGGGCGGGATTATGATCCTCACCGCGATTGTGGTGTCGGTGCTGCTGTGGGCTTACCCGTCAAACCCGTACGTCTGGTGCGTGCTGGTGGTGCTGGTGGGCTATGGAATTATCGGTTTTGTCGACGACTATCGCAAAGTGGTGCGTAAAGACACCAAAGGTCTGATCGCCCGCTGGAAGTATTTCTGGATGTCGGTGATTGCGCTGGGCGTGGCCTTTGCGCTCTATCTGGCAGGCAAAGACACGCCAGCCACGGAGTTAGTGGTGCCGTTCTTCAAGGACGTCATGCCGCAGCTGGGTCTGTTCTACATCCTGCTGGCCTACTTCGTGATTGTCGGTACCGGCAACGCGGTAAACCTGACCGACGGTCTTGATGGCCTGGCGATCATGCCCACGGTCTTCGTCGCGGCGGGCTTTGCCTTAGTGGCCTGGGCGAGCGGCAACATGAACTTCGCCAGCTACCTGCACATCCCGTATCTACGCCATGCCGGGGAACTGGTGATCGTCTGTACGGCGATTGTCGGCGCGGGCCTGGGCTTCCTGTGGTTTAACACCTACCCGGCGCAGGTCTTTATGGGCGACGTCGGTTCGCTCGCACTGGGCGGCGCGCTGGGCATTATCGCCGTGCTGCTGCGTCAGGAGTTCCTGCTGGTGATCATGGGCGGCGTGTTCGTGGTCGAAACCCTGTCAGTGATCCTGCAGGTAGGCTCCTTCAAGCTGCGCGGACAGCGCATCTTCCGGATGGCGCCTATCCATCACCACTATGAACTGAAAGGCTGGCCAGAACCGCGTGTGATCGTGCGCTTCTGGATTATTTCGCTGATGCTAGTGCTGATTGGCCTGGCAACGCTGAAGGTACGTTAATCATGGCAGATTACCAGGGTAAAAAAGTCGTCATCATCGGGTTAGGCTTAACCGGCCTCTCCTGCGTGGACTTTTTCCTCGCGTGGGGTGTGACGCCTCGCGTAATGGATACGCGTGTCTCTCCGCCTGGTCTGGATAAACTGCCGGAGCAGGTTGAACGCCACCTTGGTGGTCTGAATGAAGCCTGGCTCAATGCCGCCGATCTGATTGTCGCCAGCCCGGGCATCGCCCTGGCTCATCCAGCGTTAAGCGCTGCGGCGGACGCGGGCGTCGAGATTGTCGGGGATATCGAGCTGTTCTGCCGTGAAGCGCAGGCACCGGTGATTGCGATTACCGGTTCGAACGGTAAAAGCACCGTCACCACGCTAGTCGGCGAGATGGCAAAAGCGGCCGGTAAGAATGTCGGTGTTGGCGGCAATATTGGCCTTCCAGCCCTAATGCTGCTGGATAAAGGCTGCGAGCTGTACGTTCTGGAACTTTCCAGCTTCCAGCTTGAAACCACCACGAGCCTGCATGCGGCCGCGGCAACGATCCTGAACGTGACCGAAGATCATATGGACCGGTATCCATTTGGTCTACAGCAGTACCGCGCGGCGAAGCTGCGTGTTTATGAAAATGCCAAAGTCTGCGTTGTGAACGCTGATGATGCCCTGACCATGCCGGTGCGTGGCGCTGACGATCGCTGTATCAGCTTTGGTATCACCATGGGTGATTACCACCTGAACCGTCAGCAGGGCGAAACCTGGCTGCGGGTGAAGGGTGAGAAGGTGCTGAACGTGAAAGAGATGCCGCTTTCGGGTCAGCATAATTATACCAACGCGCTGGCCGCGCTGGCGCTGGCGGATGCCGCCGGTTTGCCGCGCGCCACCAGCCTGAAAGCCCTGACTACCTTTAGCGGTCTGGCGCATCGCTTCCAGCTGGCGCTGGAGCATAACGGCGTACGCTGGATCAACGATTCAAAAGCCACCAACGTCGGCAGCACTGAAGCGGCGCTGAATGGCCTGCACATTGATGGCACTCTGCATCTGCTGCTGGGTGGCGACGGCAAATCGGCTGATTTCTCTTCGCTGAAGCAGTACCTCAGCGGTGACAACGTGCGCCTTTACTGCTTTGGCCGTGACGGCGCCGAACTGGCGGCGCTGCGTCCGGACGTTGCCGAGCAAACCGACACCATGGAGCAGGCGATGCGGCTGATTGCCCCGCGCGTGAAGCCGGGCGACATGGTGCTGCTCTCTCCGGCCTGCGCCAGCCTCGATCAGTTTAAGAACTTCGAGCAACGCGGCGATCTCTTTACCCGCCTGGCGAAGGAGTTAGGCTGATGCGCTTCTCTCTCCCTCGCCTGAGAATGCCCCGGATGCCAGGATTTGGCATCCTGATGTGGATCTCGTCGGCGTTAAAGGGCTGGGTCATGGGCTCCCGGGATAAAGATTCCGATAGCCTGATTATGTACGACCGCATGCTGCTCTGGCTCACGCTGGGGCTGGCGGCGATTGGCTTTATTATGGTGACCTCGGCCTCGATGCCCGTTGGACAGCGTCTGGCTAACGATCCCTTCCTGTTCGCCAAGCGTGACGGGCTGTACATCATCCTGGCGTTCTGTCTGGCGATGGTGACGTTACGTCTGCCGATGTCATTCTGGCAGCGCCACAGTACCGCGATGTTGATCGCCTCTATCGCCATGCTGTTGATCGTGCTGGTGGTGGGTAGCTCGGTGAACGGGGCATCACGCTGGATTGCTTTTGGCCCGCTGCGTATACAGCCTGCGGAATTCACCAAGCTGTCGCTGTTCTGCTATCTCGCCAACTATCTGGTGCGTAAGGTGGATGAGGTCCGTAATAACCTGCGTGGCTTCTTAAAACCGATGGGCGTGATCCTGGTGCTGGCGGTGCTGCTGTTGGCCCAGCCTGACCTCGGTACCGTGGTGGTGCTGTTCGTTACCACCCTGGCGATGCTGTTCCTGGCCGGAGCAAAACTGTGGCAGTTCATCGCCATTATCGGGATGGGGATTTCGGCGGTGGTGCTGCTGATCCTTGCCGAGCCGTACCGTATCCGCCGTGTGACCTCTTTCTGGAACCCGTGGGAAGATCCGTTCGGCAGCGGCTATCAGCTGACCCAGTCATTGATGGCCTTTGGCCGCGGTGAAGTATGGGGCCAGGGGCTGGGGAATTCCGTGCAAAAACTCGAGTATTTACCTGAGGCGCATACCGACTTTATCTTCTCCATTATTGGGGAAGAACTGGGTTATATCGGTGTGGTACTGGCACTTTTAATGGTATTCTTCGTGGCTTTCCGTGCGATGTCGATCGGCCGGAAAGCACTGGTTATCGACCACCGTTTCTCGGGTTTTTTGGCCTGTTCAATCGGTATCTGGTTCAGTTTTCAGGCTTTAGTTAACGTCGGTGCCGCAGCAGGTATGCTGCCAACCAAGGGGCTGACGTTGCCGTTAATCAGTTATGGTGGTTCGAGTCTGTTGATCATGTCGACCGCCATTATGTTTTTGCTACGCATAGATTATGAAACGCGTCTGGAAAATGCCCAGGCGTTTACACGAGGTTCACGATGAATCAACCGAAGCGGTTAATGGTGATGGCAGGCGGTACCGGCGGACATGTGTTCCCGGGACTGGCGGTTGCGCACCATTTAATGGATCAGGGCTGGCAGGTACGCTGGCTGGGAACCGCAGACCGCATGGAGGCCGATCTGGTGCCGAAGCACGGGATTGAGATCGACTTTATCCATATCTCCGGCCTGCGCGGCAAGGGCATCAAAGCTCTGCTGCTGGCACCGGTGCGCATTTTCAACGCCTGGCGCCAGGCGCGGGCGATCATGAAGCGTTTTAAGCCGGACGTGGTGCTGGGAATGGGCGGTTACGTCTCCGGTCCTGGCGGACTGGCGGCGTGGTCGCTGGGGATCCCGGTGGTGCTGCATGAGCAGAACGGTATTGCGGGCCTGACCAACAAGTGGCTCTCCCGGATCGCCAGCAAAGTGATGCAGGCCTTCCCCGGCGCGTTTCCGAAAGCGGACGTGGTGGGCAATCCGGTGCGTGTGGACGTGCTGGCGCTGCCGTTACCGCAGGAGCGCCTTGTCGGACGTCAAGGTCCGGTGCGTGTGCTGGTGGTGGGCGGCTCTCAGGGCGCGCGCATTCTGAACCAGACGCTGCCGCAAGTCGCAGCGAAGCTCGGCGACGCGGTGACCATCTGGCATCAAAGCGGGAAGGGCGGTCAGCAAACGGTCGAGCAGGCGTATGCCGACGCAGGCCAGCCGCAGCATAAAGTGACTGAATTTATCGACGACATGGCCGCAGCGTATGCCTGGGCCGATGTCGTGGTCTGCCGCTCCGGCGCGCTGACGGTGAGCGAAATTGCCGCCGCAGGCTTACCGGCGCTGTTTGTGCCGTTCCAGCACAAAGATCGTCAGCAGTACTGGAATGCGTTGCCGCTTGAAAAAGCCGGTGCCGCGAAAATTTTTGAACAGCCGCAGTTCACCGCAGACGCGGTCGCCAACACCCTGGCGGGCTGGAACCGGGAGACATTACTGGAGATGGCGCAGCACGCACGTGCCGCAGCGATCCCGGATGCAACGGAGCGGGTGGCGAAAGAAGTGAGCCTGGCAGCCCAGGTTTAACCCTCGCAGCGCGTGTTGCGCTGCACGAATTTTTTGAAGTAGTCGATGGCGTTTAGAGAATGAATACACAACAACTGGCGAAACTGCGTTCAATCGTGCCCGAGATGCGTCGCGTCCGGCACATTCACTTTGTTGGCATCGGCGGCGCCGGTATGGGCGGTATTGCCGAAGTGCTGGCGAATGAAGGCTACCAGATCAGCGGTTCCGATCTGGCGCCGAACCCTGTTACGCAACAGTTGGCGTCCCTTGGCGCGACCATCTATTTTAACCATCGTCCGGAAAATGTCCTTGATGCCAGCGTGGTTGTAGTCTCCAGCGCCATCTCTGCCGACAACCCGGAAATCGTTGCCGCACACGAAGCGCGTATCCCGGTGATCCGCCGTGCCGAGATGCTGGCCGAGCTGATGCGTTTTCGTCACGGCATCGCCATCGCCGGTACTCACGGTAAAACCACCACCACGGCGATGGTCTCCAGTATTTATGCCGAAGCGGGCCTCGATCCGACCTTCGTTAACGGTGGCCTGGTAAAAGCCGCGGGCGTGCATGCGCGTCTGGGTCACAGCCGTTATCTGATTGCTGAAGCGGATGAAAGTGATGCGTCCTTCCTGCATCTGCAGCCGATGGTGGCGATTGTCACCAACATCGAAGCTGACCATATGGATACCTACCAGGGCGACTTCGAAAATTTAAAGCAAACATTCATAAACTTTCTCCACAATCTGCCGTTTTATGGACGGGCGGTAATGTGCGTTGACGATCCGGTGATCCGCGAGCTGCTGCCGCGTGTCGGTCGTCAAATCACCACCTACGGTTTCAGCGAAGACGCTGACGTGCGTGTGGAAAGCTACAAGCAGGTCGGTGCGCAGGGGCATTTCACCCTCGCGCGTCAGGATAAAGAGCTGCTGCAGGTTACGCTGAATGCCCCAGGCCGTCACAACGCCCTGAACGCTGCAGCGGCTGTTGCGGTAGCTACAGAAGAAGGCATTGAAGACGAAGCCATTCTGCGGGCGCTGGAAAGCTTCCAGGGTACCGGTCGTCGTTTCGATTTCCTTGGCGAATTCCCGCTGGAAACCGTTAACGGGAAAAGCGGCACTGCGATGCTGGTTGATGACTACGGCCATCACCCGACCGAAGTGGATGCGACAATCAAAGCGGCGCGCGCGGGCTGGCCGGACAAAAATCTGGTGATGCTGTTCCAGCCACACCGCTATACCCGTACCCGTGACCTGTACGACGATTTTGCTAACGTGCTGTCACAGGTTGATACCCTGCTGATGCTGGATGTTTACTCGGCGGGCGAAGCGGCCATTCCGGGCGCGGACAGTCGCTCCCTGTGCCGCACCATTCGCGGCCGTGGCAAGATCGACCCGATTCTGGTCTCCGATCATGCCCAGGCAGCCGCGATGCTTGCCCCGGTGTTGACCGGCAATGATTTGATTCTGGTGCAGGGTGCGGGAAATATCGGCAAGATCGCCCGTACGCTGGCCGAAATCAAACTTAAGCCGCAAATTTCGGAGGAAGAGCGTCATGGCTGATAAGATTGCGGTCCTCTCTGGCGGCACCTCTGCAGAGCGCGAGGTTTCCCTGAATTCCGGTTCTGCGGTACTGGCAGGGCTTCGCGAAGGCGGCGTTGATGCGTACCTGGTCGATCCGAAAGAGACTGACGTGACGCGCCTGAAAGAGATGGGTTTTGCTAAAGTCTTTATCGCCCTGCATGGCCGCGGCGGTGAAGACGGTACGCTGCAGGGCTTGCTGGACATCATCGGCCTGCCTTATACCGGCAGCGGCGTAATGGCCTCGGCCATCTCTATGGACAAACTGCGCAGCAAATTGCTGTGGCAGGGGGCCGGTTTGCCGGTTGCGCCATGGGTGGCACTGACCCGTCGTGAATTTGAGCAGGGCCTTGATGCCAGCGTTACTGAGCGTATTGCGGCGCTAGGATTACCGGTAATCGTTAAGCCGAGCCGTGAAGGCTCAAGCGTAGGAATGTCTAAAGTTGACGAAGCAGGCGATATATCATCTGCATTAGCGCTGGCATTTCAACATGATGAAGAAGTTCTGATAGAAAAATGGCTCAGCGGACCGGAATTTACCGTTGCGATGCTCGGTGAAGAAATTTTACCGTCAATTCGTATCCAACCAGCAGGAACCTTCTATGATTATGAGGCGAAGTATCTCTCTGATGAGACGCAATATTTCTGCCCAAGTGGTCTGGAAGCGGAGCGTGAAGCCCTTTTAAACGCTCTGGTGCTTAAAGCCTGGCATGTACTTGGCTGCCGTGGCTGGGGACGAATCGACGTGATGCAGGATAGCGATGGGCAGTTTTATCTGCTGGAAGCCAATACTTCGCCGGGGATGACCAGCCATAGCCTGGTGCCGATGGCGGCGCGCCAGGCGGGAATGAGCTTCTCGCAGCTTGTGGTTCGTATTCTGGACCAGGCGGGCTGATATGTCTCAGGCTGCGCTGAACACGCGAAACCGTGACGAAGAAGAAGAGTATTCTTCTTCGCGTCGGAGTAATGGAACGCGTCTTGCAGGGATCACCTTCCTGCTCGCCGTGCTGTGTACGGTGTTTGTCAGCGGCTGGATGGTGCTCGGCTGGATGGAAGATGCACAACGTCTGCCTCTGTCGAAACTGGTGGTGACGGGTGACCGCCACTACACGCGTAATGATGATATCCGGCAGTCGATTCTGGCATTAGGATCGCCCGGCACCTTCATGACGCAGGACGTGAATATTATCCAGAGCCAGATTGAACGCTTGCCATGGATTAAACAAGCGAGCGTCAGAAAGCAGTGGCCGGATGAATTGAAGATTCATCTGGTTGAATATGTACCCATTGCGCGTTGGAATGATCAGCATATGGTTGACGTAGATGGAATTTCTTTCAGCGTCCCGGCCGATCGTGTCAGCAAGCAAAATTTACCCATGTTGTATGGTCCGGAAGGCAGTGAAAACGAAGTGCTGGAAGGTTTCCGTAACATGGGGCAAGTGCTGGCTAAAGATCGTTTTACCCTGAAACAAGCCGCCATGACGGCGCGTCGTTCCTGGCAGTTGACGCTGACGAACGACATTAAGCTGAATCTTGGCCGGGGTGACACGATGAAGCGTCTGTCCCGTTTTGTAGAACTTTATCCCGTTCTGCAGCAGCAGGGGCAGGCTGAAGGCAAAAGGATTAGCTACGTTGATTTGCGCTATGACTCAGGCGCATCGGTCGGGTGGATCCCGGCGCCGGTTGAGGAACCTAATCAGCAACAGAATCAGGCTCAGGTACAGGCAGAATAACAATGATCAAGGCGACGGACAGAAAACTGGTAGTAGGACTGGAGATTGGCACTGCGAAGGTTGCCGCTTTAGTAGGGGAAGTTCTGCCCGACGGTATGGTCAATATCATTGGTGTGGGTAGCTGCCCGTCTCGTGGTATGGATAAAGGTGGGGTAAACGACCTCGAGTCGGTGGTGAAATGCGTTCAGCGCGCCATCGATCAGGCCGAATTGATGGCAGATTGCCAGATTTCCTCCGTGTATCTGGCGCTCTCTGGCAAGCATATTAGCTGCCAGAACGAGATTGGCATGGTGCCGATCTCAGAAGAAGAAGTTTCGCAGGAAGACGTCGAAAACGTCGTGCATACTGCCAAGTCTGTGCGCGTTCGCGACGAGCATCGCGTTCTGCATGTGATCCCGCAGGAGTATGCGATCGACTACCAGGAAGGGATTAAAAATCCGGTAGGCCTTTCCGGCGTACGTATGCAGGCAAAAGTGCACTTGATCACATGTCACAACGATATGGCGAAGAACATTGTCAAAGCTGTGGAACGTTGTGGTCTTAAAGTTGACCAACTGATTTTCGCCGGTCTGGCCGCAAGTTATTCTGTGCTGACCGAAGACGAACGTGAACTGGGCGTCTGTGTAGTGGATATCGGTGGTGGTACGATGGACATGGCCGTCTATACCGGTGGTGCGCTGCGCCACACCAAAGTTATCCCGTATGCGGGGAACGTGGTGACCAGCGATATCGCCTACGCCTTTGGCACGCCACCGAGCGATGCAGAGGCGATTAAAGTGCGCCACGGTTGTGCACTGGGCTCCATCGTGGGCAAAGATGAGAGCGTTGAAGTGCCAAGCGTTGGTGGACGTCCACCGCGCAGCCTGCAGCGCCAGACGTTAGCCGAGGTCATTGAGCCGCGTTATACCGAGCTGCTCAACCTGGTCAACGAAGAGATTTTGCAGTTACAGGAACAGCTTCGCCAGCAGGGTGTCAAACACCATCTTGCGGCGGGGATTGTATTAACCGGCGGCGCGGCGCAAATTGAAGGTCTTGCGGCCTGTGCTCAGCGGGTGTTCCATACGCAGGTGCGCATCGGTGCACCGCTGAACATCACCGGTCTGACGGATTATGCTCAGGAGCCGTATTATTCAACGGCAGTGGGCTTGCTTCATTACGGGAAAGAAACGCATCTCAGTGGTGAAGCAGAAGTAGAAAAACGCGTGTCGGTAGGTTCGTGGTTTAAACGAATCAACACCTGGCTGCGAAAAGAATTTTAATTTTAGTAAGAGACCGGCGAAAATTAACGGTTTCGGGCGACAGGCACAAAACGGAGAGAAACTATGTTTGAACCTATGGAACTGACCAACGACGCGGTGATTAAAGTCATCGGCGTCGGTGGCGGCGGCGGTAATGCTGTAGAGCACATGGTGCGCGAGCGCATCGAAGGTGTAGAGTTCTTCGCGGTGAACACCGATGCGCAGGCACTGCGTAAGACGGCGGTTGGCCAGACGATCCAGATCGGTGGCGGCATCACCAAAGGGCTGGGCGCTGGGGCAAACCCGGAAGTCGGCCGCAATGCTGCAGAAGAAGATCGTGAAGCACTGCGTGCTGCGCTTGATGGTGCAGACATGGTGTTTATCGCCGCAGGTATGGGCGGTGGTACCGGAACCGGTGCTGCGCCAGTCGTTGCTGAAGTTGCTAAAGATTTAGGTATCCTGACGGTTGCTGTCGTGACCAAGCCTTTCAACTTTGAAGGCAAGAAGCGTATGGCATTCGCCGAGCAGGGTATCACCGAGCTGTCCAAACATGTGGACTCGCTGATCACTATCCCGAACGACAAACTGCTGAAAGTGTTGGGCCGTGGCATCTCTCTGCTGGACGCCTTTGGCGCCGCGAACGATGTGCTGAAGGGTGCAGTCCAGGGTATCGCCGAGCTGATCACCCGTCCGGGTCTGATGAACGTCGACTTTGCTGACGTGCGCACCGTGATGTCCGAAATGGGCTACGCGATGATGGGCTCCGGCGTGGCGAAAGGTGAAGACCGTGCAGAAGAAGCCGCTGAAATGGCGATCTCTTCTCCGCTGCTGGAGGATATCGATCTCTCTGGCGCGCGCGGCGTGCTGGTCAATATCACCGCGGGCTTCGACCTGCGTCTGGATGAGTTCGAAACCGTGGGTAACACCATCCGTGCGTTCGCCTCTGACAACGCTACCGTGGTAATCGGTACTTCCCTTGATCCGGAAATGAACGATGAGCTGCGCGTAACGGTTGTTGCTACCGGTATCGGCATGGACAAACGTCCTGAGATCACCCTGGTAACCAACAAAACTGCTCAGCAGCCGGTGATGGATCGCTACCAGCCGCACGGCATGGCGCCGCTGACGCAAGAGCAGAAACCGGCCGCGAAAGTGGTCAATGACAATACAACCCAGACCCAGAAAGAGCCGGATTATCTGGATATCCCAGCGTTCCTGCGTAAGCAAGCTGATTAAGAATTAGCTGGAATTAGGGAATTTACGCTCTTTGTGCTAAACTGGCCGCCCGATAGTGATATACACTCTCGGTTGGATAAGTAACTTGGCGAGATTATACGATGATCAAACAAAGGACATTAAAACGTATCGTTCAGGCGACTGGTGTCGGTTTACATACCGGCAAGAAAGTCACACTGACGTTGCGCCCTGCGCCGGCCAATACCGGGGTCATCTATCGTCGCACCGACTTGAATCCACCGGTAGATTTCCCGGCTGATGCCAAATCTGTGCGTGATACTATGCTCTGTACTTGCCTGGTGAACGAGCATGACGTGCGGATCTCTACCGTAGAGCACCTGAATGCCGCCCTGGCGGGTCTGGGTATCGACAACATCGTTATTGAAGTCGATGCGCCAGAAATCCCGATCATGGATGGCAGCGCTGCACCGTTCGTTTATCTGTTGCTGGACGCCGGCATTGAAGAACTGAACAGTGCGAAGAAATTTGTGCGTATTAAAGAGACCGTTCGTGTCCAGGATGGCGACAAATGGGCTGAATTCAAGCCGTTTAATGGTTTTTCGTTGGACTTCACCATCGACTTTAACCATCCGGCGATTGATTCCAGCACCCAGCGCTATGCGATGAACTTCTCTGCTGATGCGTTTATGCGTCAGATCAGTCGTGCACGTACTTTCGGTTTCATGCGTGATATCGAATATCTGCAGTCCCGCGGCCTGTGCCTGGGCGGCAGCTTCGATTGTGCCATCGTTGTTGACGATTATCGCGTACTGAACGAAGACGGCCTGCGTTTTGAAGATGAATTTGTTCGTCACAAAATGTTGGATGCGATTGGGGACCTGTTCATGTGTGGTCACAATATCATTGGTGCGTTTACCGCGTATAAATCTGGTCACGCGCTGAACAACAAACTGTTGCAGGCTGTTCTGGCAAAACAGGAAGCCTGGGAATATGTGACCTTCGAAGACGAAGCTGAACTGCCACTGGCATTCAAAGCACCGAGCACGGTTCTGGCGTAACGGTAGATCCCGTTATTTAAATTCGACTGGTTGACCTGGCACTCTCTCCGGCCAGCAAGACCAGTCGTTTTTGTTTTTGTCCTTTCTGAATAGCCGTAGTCAATGGCGCGTTTGCTGATTTCATCACCATTTTTAACCTCTGCGGTGCCTCATTACTGCTGCTGTGAAGTCGCTTTAGTGGTAATATCTGGGCGCGAAAAT
Source organism: Leclercia tamurae (assembly GCF_025566055.1). Taxonomy (GTDB): domain Bacteria; phylum Pseudomonadota; class Gammaproteobacteria; order Enterobacterales; family Enterobacteriaceae; genus Enterobacter; species Enterobacter tamurae. The sequence continues at coordinate 44,227 of NZ_JAMHKS010000067.1, read as the reverse complement.
ATAAAAATCATACGGTAAGTCTTAAGGCTTACTTACTTGTGGTGGGGCAATTGAGCGGAATTCTGACGCGCTGGCGACAATTTGGCAGACGTTACTTCTGGCCGCATCTCCTTCTGGGGATGGTCGCGGCGAGTTTTGGCCTGCCCGCGCTCAGCAGCAACGCCGAAGCGGCTAATCCTGCGAAGACCGCCACCTCCCGACAAGATCTGACCACGCGGGTTAATTTCACTAACCTTGCCCTGCTGGAAGCGAACCGCCGACCGAATTACACGGTAGATTACTGGCATCAACACGCTATCCGCACCGTTATTCGCCATCTCTCTTTCGCCATGGCACCGCAGACGTTACCTGCTGTTGAAGAGACTTTGCCGGTTCAGGCGCACCATCTGGCGCTGCTGGATACGCTCAACTCACTGCTTACCCAGCAGAGCGAGCCGCCGGTCATTGTTCGTCAGGTGGCCCTTACCGCATTTTATCCCCCATCCGCTTTCTCCGTGTCGGCCTGGATTAGCCAGGTACAGGGCATCCGCGCCGGACCTCAACGCCTCAGCTAAATTAACCTTTTTCAATACCTTAATTTAACTGCCCATGAAGGGGCGTTTGAGAATTTATTATGTTAATCAAATTACTAACTAAAGTTTTCGGTAGTCGTAACGATCGTACTTTGCGCCGCATGCGCAAAGCTGTCAGCGTCATCAACGGCCTTGAGCCGGCAATGGAAAAACTCTCCGATGACGAGCTGAAAGGCAAAACTGCTGAATTCCGTGCCCGCCTTGAAAAAGGCGAAACCGTTGAAAGCCTGATCCCGGAAGCCTTCGCCGTGGTCCGCGAAGCGAGTAAGCGCGTGTTTGGTATGCGTCACTTCGACGTGCAGCTGCTGGGCGGTATGGTCCTCAATGACCGCTGCATCGCCGAGATGCGTACCGGTGAAGGTAAAACCCTGACCGCGACCCTGCCTGCTTATCTGAATGCACTGTCCGGTAAAGGCGTTCACGTCGTTACCGTCAACGACTATCTGGCGCAGCGTGACGCCGAAAACAACCGCCCACTGTTTGAATTCCTCGGCATGAGCGTTGGGATCAACATGTCAGGCCTGCCGGCTCCGGCGAAACGCGAAGCCTACGGCGCGGACATCACTTACGGCACCAACAACGAATACGGTTTTGACTACCTGCGTGACAACATGGCTTTCAGCCCGGAAGAGCGCGTTCAGCGTAAACTGCACTATGCGCTGGTGGATGAGGTCGACTCCATTCTGATCGATGAAGCCCGTACTCCGCTGATCATCTCCGGTCCGGCTGAAGACAGCTCCGAGATGTATCGCAAAGTCGACAAAATCATTCCTCACCTGATCCGTCAGGAAAAAGAGGACTCCGATACCTTCCAGGGTGAAGGCCACTTCTCCGTGGACGAAAAAGCCCGCCAGGTAAACCTGACCGAACGTGGTCTGGTCCAGATTGAAGAGTTGCTGGTGCAGGAAGGCATTATGGAAGAGGGTGAGTCACTTTACTCTCCGACCAACATCATGCTGATGCACCACGTGACCGCAGCGCTGCGTGCGCACGTGCTCTTTACCCGTGACGTGGACTACATCGTTAAAGATGGCGAAGTCATTATCGTCGACGAACACACCGGCCGTACCATGCAGGGTCGCCGCTGGTCTGACGGTCTGCACCAGGCGGTTGAAGCCAAAGAGAACGTCGATATCCAGAACGAAAACCAGACCCTGGCATCTATCACCTTCCAGAACTACTTCCGTCTGTACGAGAAGCTGGCAGGGATGACCGGTACGGCGGATACCGAAGCCTTTGAATTCAGCTCTATCTACAAGCTGGATACCGTGGTGGTACCAACCAACCGTCCGATGATCCGTAAAGATATGCCGGATCTGGTCTACATGACCGAAGCGGAAAAAATTCAGGCTATCATCGAAGATATTCGCGACCGTACTGCTGCTGGCCAGCCAGTTCTGGTGGGTACAATTTCCATCGAAAAATCGGAAGTAGTCTCCGAAGAGCTGACCAAAGCCGGGATCAAGCACAACGTTCTGAACGCCAAGTTCCACGCCAAAGAGGCCGATATCGTTGCCCAGGCGGGTTATCCGTCAGCGGTAACCATCGCCACCAACATGGCGGGTCGTGGTACTGACATTATGCTGGGCGGTAGCTGGCAGGCAGAAGTGGCCGCGCTGGAAGATCCAACCCCGGAACAGATCGCGCAGATCAAAGCCGACTGGCAGGTTCGTCACGATGCCGTACTGGCCGCGGGCGGTCTGCACATCATCGGTACTGAACGCCATGAATCCCGTCGTATCGACAACCAGCTGCGTGGTCGTGCAGGCCGTCAGGGTGATGCCGGTTCCTCCCGCTTCTACCTGTCGATGGAAGATGCGCTGATGCGTATTTTCGCCTCTGACCGTGTGTCAGGCATGATGCGTAAGCTGGGCATGAAGCCGGGCGAAGCGATTGAACACCCGTGGGTGACCAAAGCCATCGCCAACGCGCAGCGTAAAGTGGAAAGCCGTAACTTCGATATTCGTAAGCAGCTGCTTGAGTATGATGACGTGGCTAACGACCAGCGTCGCGCGATTTACACCCAGCGTAACGAGCTGCTGGACGTGTCCGACGTGAGCGAAACCATCAATAGCATCCGCGAAGACGTGTTTAAAGCCACGATCGATGCTCACATTCCTCCGCAATCTCTGGAAGAGATGTGGGATATCGAAGGTCTGCAGGTGCGTCTGAAAAACGATTTCGACCTCGACATGCCTATCCAGGAGTGGCTGGATAAAGAGCCGGAGCTGCATGAAGAGACCCTGCGCGAGCGTATTTTTGCTAATGCCATCGAAGTTTATCAGCGTAAAGAAGAAGTGGTCGGCGCTGAGATGATGCGTCACTTCGAGAAAGGCGTGATGCTGCAAACCCTGGACTCCCTGTGGAAAGAGCACCTGGCGGCGATGGACTATCTGCGTCAGGGTATCCATCTGCGCGGCTATGCGCAAAAAGATCCAAAGCAGGAGTACAAGCGCGAATCCTTTGCCATGTTTGCCGCGATGCTTGAATCCCTGAAATACGAAGTGATCAGCACCCTGAGTAAGGTACAGGTGCGCATGCCGGAAGAAGTGGAAGAGATGGAGCAGCAGCGTCGCGAAGAGGCTGAACGTCTGGCCCAGATGCAGCAGCTCAGCCATCAGGACGACGAAGAAGCCGCCGCTGCCGCGATTGCCGCGCAGGCCGGTGAGCGTAAGGTCGGTCGTAACGATCCGTGCCCATGTGGTTCAGGTAAAAAATACAAACAGTGCCATGGCCGTCTAAGCTAAGCATTAAACCAACTGAAAAGGCGCAGATATCTGCGCCTTTTTTATGGAATCAAGACAATGAAAACACTGCAAATCGCTGTCGGGATCATTCGCAATTCCGATGACCAAATCTTTATTACCCAGCGTGCGGCCGATGCGCACATGGCGAATAAATGGGAGTTTCCCGGCGGGAAGATCGAGGCTGGCGAAACACCGGAGCAGGCGCTGATCCGCGAGCTTCAGGAAGAGGTGGGGATCACCCCGCTTGGTGCGACCCTGTTCGATAAACTGGAATATGCGTTTCCCGATCGCCATATCACGCTCTGGTTCTGGTTGGTAGAACGCTGGGAAGGGGAGCCGTGGGGCAAAGAGGGGCAACTGGGGAATTGGGTTACGCTTCAGGCAAGTGATGCCGACAAATTCCCGCCGGCCAATGCGCCCATTATTACCCGCTTAGTGGGTAACCAGTAAACCTGCTCAGCGAAGCGCCAGCAGGCTGATACGGTTACTGCTGGCTTTCGCTCCAGTCATCGCTTTCAGAGTGATCGCCTTCGCTCGGGATACGTTTCTCCTCTGCCGCCCATTCACCGAGATCGATCAGCTGGCAACGTTTGCAGCAAAAAGGACGAAAAGGACTCTGCTCGCCCCAGATAACGGGCTTCCCACAGGTGGGGCAGTTCACGGTAGTAACATCAGACATCATGACTCCTTAACAACACGCCAGCTCAAAGTCGAGACGTTCCGGCACCAGACCATGTTCACTGTCGAGCGGCATGAAACGAATCGCAAAGCGGCTCTTGTGACCTGAAATTTGCGGATAAAGCTGATCGGCAAGGGTCAGCTGCAGGCGCAGCAGATCGGCATCTTCGCCGTTATCCTGATAAAAACCGTTTAGGCTGGTTTGCTTGCGGAACGGCGCGGAGTTGCGGATCAAATCGAGAATCAGCGACAGCGCCTGCGTCAGCGGCTCAAGGCTGCCAAGCCAGCTTTGGACCTGGATATCGCGCTGCTCCTGCGGCATATGCAGCCAGATATGCAGGGTCGGCAAATCGAAACTGCAGCAGCCGCCAGGAATGCTCAGACGCTGACGAACCAATGCTACCAGGCGATCTTCCCGCAAAAACTGGCCGATACGCGGCGCAGCCATCAATACCGTGCTGTTGTGTTTCAGCTGCTGACGCAGACTGTCAATGCGGCTGTTATCCACGCCCGGGACTTCGGCCCAGGCCTGCAATTTGCGCTGCTGACGCTCCAGCTCTTTCAGTAATTCAGTGCGGACTTCGCCACGCTCTAACACATCCAGCAGGTCGCTTACGTTACGGAAAAAATGCAGCGCCGAGGTGTGGTCGTGTACCGGCAGGAGGCCTGAAAGCTGCTGGATTAAAAACTCGATGCGCAGCCAGGTGCGCATTTTTTCATTGAGGGGATGCTCAAAAAGAACGTGGGTGTGCATTAGGCTTTTTCCTGTAAAACGGCCTGCGCCAGGTAGTACTGATGCAGGCGGGCAACATCGGAGGCGATGGCATCCGGTGCGCCGTTATTATCAATAACATCATCCGCGACGGCAAGGCGTGCTTCACGTGTGGCCTGCGCGGCAAGAATTTGTTCGGCATGTTCGCGCCCGACATTATCGCGGGCGATGGTGCGCTGAATTTGTGTTGTCGGAGAGACGTCCACCACCAGCACCCGGTCAGCTTTGTCGTGAAGCTTATTTTCCACCAGAAGCGGTACGACCCAGAGGACATAAGGTGAGGTCGCCTGCGATATCTGCTTCTGAGTCTCCTGCTGGATCAGCGGATGAAGCAGGGCATTAAGCCAGGCTTTTTCTTCAGGATGCGAGAAAATACGTTCACGCAGCATCCGGCGGTTTAAGGTACCGTCGGGCGCAATCATGTCGTGGCCGAAATGTTCTGCGATAGCGTGTAATGCAGGTGTACCGGGCTCTACCACCTGGCGGGCAATGATATCGGCATCAATAATCGTGACACCCAGACGTGAGAAGGCGTCGGCCACAGTGCTTTTGCCACTGCCAATGCCTCCCGTTAATGCAACGATGTACCCCATTAATTAAAATCCTGGGAAATATTCATTATTGATATCAATTGCTTAAGATTTAATCTTTTAACGGCAATGGTTAAGCTCTGCTTACGGACTTTTTACCAGGTAAATTTATAGGATTGTAGCGTAAAAAAAGTGATTTTCGCAGTCTTGCGCAACAGCTATTAGTGCGTATGATAGCGTCACTGGAGTTGTGTGTTTCGTTTTTCGACATTTACCCCAGTACCCCAGGAATCCGCAAATGCGTATCGAAGAAGATCTGAAGTTAGGTTTCAAAGACGTTCTTATCCGCCCTAAACGTTCTACCCTGAAAAGTCGCTCCGACGTTGAACTCGAACGTGAATTCACCTTTAAGCATTCCGGTCAGACCTGGTCTGGCGTGCCTGTTATCGCCGCCAATATGGATACGGTTGGGACGTTTGCGATGGCAAAAGCGCTGGCCTCCTTCGACATTCTGACCGCGGTGCATAAGCACTACAGCGTTGAAGAGTGGAATGCGTTTGCAGGCTCAGTATCTGAAACCGTGCTCAAGCACGTGATGGTTTCCACCGGCACCTCTGACGCCGATTTCGAAAAAACGAAACAGATCCTGATTGCCAACCCGAATCTGAACTTCATCTGCATTGATGTCGCCAATGGTTACTCTGAGCATTTCGTACAGTTCGTCAGCAAAGCGCGTCAGGCCTGGCCGACCAAAACCATTATTGCGGGTAACGTGGTTACCGGTGAAATGTGTGAAGAGCTGATCCTGTCCGGCGCCGATATCGTGAAAGTGGGCATTGGCCCGGGTTCCGTCTGCACCACCCGCGTGAAAACCGGTGTTGGCTATCCGCAGCTTTCCGCAGTGATCGAGTGTGCTGATGCCGCTCACGGCCTGGGCGGCCAGATCATCAGCGACGGCGGTTGCACCACGCCAGGTGACGTGGCGAAAGCCTTTGGTGGCGGCGCAGACTTCGTAATGCTGGGCGGTATGCTGGCAGGCCACGAAGAGAGCGGCGGTACCGTGGTTGATGAAAACGGTGAAAAATTCATGCTGTTCTACGGCATGAGCTCTGAATCGGCGATGAACCGTCACGTAGGCGGTGTTGCTCAGTATCGTGCGGCAGAAGGTAAAACCGTCAAGCTGCCACTGCGCGGCCCGGTTGAGAATACCGCGCGTGATATCCTGGGTGGCCTGCGTTCAGCCTGTACCTACGTGGGCGCATCCCGCCTGAAAGAGCTGACCAAGCGCACCACCTTTATCCGCGTTCAGGAACAGGAAAACCGCGTTTTCAACAGCCTGTAATGCACTCTCGCTGGCGCGACTCGCGCCAGCGTTATCCCGCACTCATCGCATCCCCCAGATGGAAAATCGGCAGGTACATCGCCACCACCAGCGTGCCGATAATTAACCCCGTCACAATCAACAGCAGCGGCTCCAGCAGCGAGGCCAGATTATCAGCCTGCTGAAAAGTCTGTTCATTATGATGCTGCGCCAGATTAGCCAGCATGGTATCCAGCGAACCCGACGCTTCACCGGTGCGCACGAGCTGAATGCAGAGCGGCGTAAAGATCGCTGCTTCATTCAGGGCAGACCAGATAGGCGCCCCCTGCATGATGCGCTGGCGTGCCGCCTGTAATGTCTCCTGCCAGAAGGGGCACGTCAGCGTCTCCTCGGTACTGTCCAGTCCCTGCAGAAAGGCGATGCCTGCCTGCTGGGTGAGCGACAGCACGGTAAAGATCTGGCTGAGCTTTTGCCCGCGCACCAGCGGGCCAATCACCGGGCTGTTCAGTAGCAGACGCTGCGTAGCACGTTGCCACCGCCGGTTGCGGCGAACCAACATCAGGCCAGATGCCGCCGCCAGCAGACTTAACACCAGTCCAGCCCCCCACTCCTGAAGCGTGGTCGCCAGTGCCATTACGGCCCGGGTCAGGGCCGGTAGGGGCGTATTGAAGGTTTTGTAGATCGCGGCAAACTCCGGCAGCACCAGGGTCACCATCGCCAGCACTACGGCGACGGCCAGGGCGAGAATGATGATCGGATAGCGCAGAGCCTTTTTCACCTTCGCGCTAAGCTGTTGCTGCGTTTTTTGCTGCTGGGCCAGTTGACGACAGCACTCATCAAGCTTGCCGGTCAGCTCCCCGGTTTTCACCATCGACACATAGAGGGGAGGGAAGACGTGCGGCCACTTTTTCATGGCATCAGAAAAGGTGCTCCCGGCGCTGAGATCGTCGGCCACGCTCTGCAGCAACGCCTGCCACTGTCGGGCCGGATGCTGCTGGGCCAGAAGCGCCAGACCGGCCGAGAGCGTTAAGCCCGCCTGCAGCAGCGTCGCCAGCTGGTGGATCACCTCGTAGCGATGCTGCGCCTGCCAGCGCGTCTGCTGCAGGCTTCGTCTGAGTTCCAGGGGGAAAAGATCCCGGCCCAACAGACGATCCCACGCCGTCTGTTTGTCGGGTGCCCAGAGCGCGCCTGTCTGCATCTCTCCCTGCTGGCTGAGCGCCCGCCAACGCCAGAGTTGATTACTGGCCATCCGATTCGCCCAGCATCTGCACCAGCTCCCCGAGGGTGGTGTGGCCTTGCTCTACCGCCATACAGCCATGCTCAAACAGCGTGATCATCCCTGACTGTCTGGCCAGTTTTTCGATCTCCTCGACCGGCGCGCCGCTGGCAATGGCGGTGCGCAGTTCACGGGTGATGACCATCATCTCGAAGATCGCCACCCGACCATAAAAGCCGTGATAGCAGCGGTCGCAGCCCACGGGCTGCCAGTGCGGCAAAGGCCGAGGCCACAGCGCCTGAGGTAGCGGCGCATCCCGGCGCACCTCAGTACGACAATGGGGACATAGCCGACGCACCAGCCGCTGGGCGATCACCAGAGACAACGCTGAGGAGATCATCCAGCGCGCCACCCCCATTTGCTGCAGGCGAACCAGCGTCTCTGCAGTGGAGTTGGTATGCAGTGTCGACAGGACTACACATCTCTTATGATAAACTCCTGTTTAGTCTATCATGGTGACTTACTAGCTCATGCCAAAAGCAATCTCATACATTCGATTTTCCTCAAAAATTCAGGCGTCTGGAGACTCAACCAAACGCCAGAACAAGTACATATATGAATGGCTCAAGAATAATCCAGACTATCAATTAGATGAGTCGCTCAGGTTTCAAGACCTCGGAATAAGTGGTTACTCTGGCGCTAATGCTAAATCAGGTGCATTTGGTGAATTCCTAGCCGCTGTTGAATCAGGGGTTATTCAGGCGGGTTCAGTGTTGTTAGTTGAATCACTGGATAGGGTAAGCCGTCAAGACATTGACACTGCAAGGGAGCGTCTGCGAAAGATTTTGTTAGCTGGCGTGGATGTGGTCACATTGGCTGATAACTCATGGTACAAGAAGGAAAGTCTTAATGACCCTCTCAGCTTGATTAAAGCTGTGCTTATCATGCAGCGTGCTAATGAAGAATCCGCCACTAAATCGAAGCGGTTAAGGTCTGCATGGGATGCAAAACGAGAAGACGCGGCTAAGGGTAAGATAATGACACGGCGCTGTGTAGCGTGGCTCAGAGTGTCTGGTGATATGTCTCACTTTGAACTGATACCCGATAACGTGAAAGCGGTTCAGCGTGTCTTTCAGCTTCGCTTAGAGGGATTGCCTTTTGTACGAATCGCCAGACAGATGAATGAAGAAGGTTTCTATACTCTAAACCAGCGCAATCCGGTTAAAGGTGCATGGTCTCATACCACTGTTAAAGCACTCTTGGATAACCGCTCAGTGATTGGTTTCAAAGTGCCGTCTAATTGTACAGTTACACAAGGGGTGAAGGAGATACCCAACTATTACCCCGCTGTAATTAGCGAAGAACAGTTCTATGCTGTGCAGCAGTTAAAGCAAGGTGCAGGCCGCAGACCATCATCGGAAAAGCCATTACTCACTAACCTTTTTAAAGGTGTCATGCGTTGTGGTGAATGCGGTTTTGTGACCGTTGTTAACTGTGCTACTGAAAAATGGCATGGGGTTTACAGGTGCTCAATGAGGTATGAAGGGCGATGTGATGCAAAAAGTATCAACCGTCGATTGGCTGATAAAGCCCTTGTTCAGGGGCTTCTGTATAACACTAACCGTCTTTCCCTCAATCGTGGTAATGGCTCTGCTATAGGCTCTCTTCAAAGTGAATTAGAACAGCTTCAGAAACAGCGTGAGAGGCTCATTAAGCTGGCTATGCTGGCAGATGATACCGAATCAATGGCAAAGGATTTGAAAGCCCTCAATAGTCAAATTAAGGATGCTGAAAAGTCCGTTTCAGAGGTTCACCAGCGAGAGCAATCAAGCCAGCTTGAAACAATCAGCCACCTTGATTTAACCGTGAAGAAAGACCGTATAGAGGCTCAAATCATCATCAAACGGATAATTAAAGAAATCCGACTTAACACGGCTGGAAAAAAGTGTGATGTCTTCTTACACAACGGCTTGAGGCTGCTTAACTTCCCACTTGATAGGGTGGTTGATGGTGGTCAGTGGATAGAGATTTTACCGCTGATTGATGGTGATGAATTCGATTTTGAAGGGTTCACAACTAAGCCCCGTCACATAGCCTTAGAAGAGGCTCCAGAGTGGGTGAAAGAATTAGAATTCAATAGTAAGATACAATGATTGTATTTATAGGATAATTAGAAGGATATTATGAACGAAATTGTTAAAGAGCCAGTAAGTCAGATAGCTCAGTCATTTAGAGACAGAATTTCAAGTCCATTATGGGGGTATGTTTTTTTCTCTTGGGTATCCTGTAACTGGACTAATATCTTATTTGTCTTTATGAGTAAGGAAGATATCGAGACTAGAATACATGCAGTACTCATTCAGCCTGATTTATGGGTGAATTACTTTTGGACTCCTCTTTTAATAGGGGTGATGCTTTTTGTGTTTATGCCATTTGCGCAATGGGGTTTATCTCTATGCCACAACTGGATTTCTAAAAAGAAAAAAGAAAGTGATAAACTAAGTGCGCTGGAAAAGTACCAGGATGATATTGACCTTGCCGATAAAAAAATTGAGGCTGAAAATGCTGAAAGCCTGTCAAGACAGAAAGAAAATGCAAAAAAGAATTTGGTTGAAGCTAGAGGTCAGACTCGCTTGTCTATTTTAAATGCTAGAAAGGCTAAGATTGATAATGCGATTGAGGGGCTAAATAACGCTTACGCTGAATCGCAAAAGAAACTAGATAAAATTAATTATGAGCTAAAAACAATAGAAGATAAGGTTAATTTAAAATTGGAGCAATATCAGTCCGCGAGTGAAAGAGTGAATGCAATCGCTGAACTGTATTTTACTTATGAAAACCTTGAATCAAGGGAGGGGTTTATTTCATTCTTAAATGATATAAAAGAAAAGAACCTTATCGCGCCTTCTTTTCTTAGTCGGAGGTATGATTTGATGTTAGACAAGGAACTAAAGAATCTGGATGAAAGCAAAGGTAATGAATAAGGTTTGTTTGATAAATTAACTTGGAGAATAAATGGTCACACAAAGGAATAAATACTTTGAAAGTAGTGAGCCAGTTTTACTTTAGGGTGATGTATATCCCTACCTGATAGCTCTACCCGTGTGTAAAGAGCCCGCTAATTAATAACACGCTACAGGTTTTATTGAAATAATAGGGGCTGCGCCCCCTCTTTTCACTGTTTAAAAGTTATCTCTCAATACTTCATCATATCTTTCAATCAAAGTTAACTGCTTTTTACTATCTTTGTAGCTACCAACCCATCTATCAACAGCTTCATCAAAGATGAATAAAAAGTCTGTAAAGTTGAAATATACAATTTCATCATGATACTGAGTCGGATGACCTTTTTTGCAAATGGCAATGCTCAGGCGTCGATGCTTTTTCTTCAGAACATCTCTGGAGTTGAGGTTGGTCATGTGCAATAAAGAGTTTCTCAATTGATAGACTTCATCAGATGTAATGTCTAACTTGCTGATTTCTGAATAGGTATCGAGCCATTGTTGGAAGTTCCTTTTCACGTCACCATATTCAAGGTACGCAATGGTATCAATTAATGAAACAAGTAGCTTAAAGCTCGATATATAATGTTTTTGATTAAAGAGAAGCTTCACAGGCTCCATGTGGTCATCATTAATCAGCTTTTTGAGATGGAATTTACCTCCCGTTAAATACTTATTAAGGTAGTCTGGAATGTCAAGAACCCCCTCAATATGATAGTTAGGGGTGTGTTCATTCCTTAATTGTTCATCTACCGGATGCTTAATATGATATTGTAACTTACCCTGAACAACTGGTGTAACAATCAGTAAGGGGTTAGCAGGGGCTTTAACAGCCTCAAGAGCCAACTCAAAGGGGGCGTAGCTATTACCCACTCTCAAGTTTGTGTTGTACCTTGTAAGTGTCAGTTTTTTGTCATCATCGAGTACTGAAGGGTGAATGTCATGGAATGACCTACAAGAAGCTAAATCAGTGTCTAACTGCTTACTTAAAAATTCCAGCTTTTGATTATCGTCACCATCTCGTTCATGAGCAACGATTCCGCAATGTGTGATGTGAACTCCATCAGGACAAAAGCAGAATAGGTTATAAATGGTTTCTTTCATTTCCCTTGAATCTCCTTTGCTGCATAGTCCTTATTATCTTACTGAAAAGGTCGTCATTGAGACAGTTAATAAGGCGCTATGGTTAGCCAGATTTCCTTTTCGATTTCTGAAATTTCCATAGTGACCCCTTCAATGACTTGTGAATGCTTAACAATAGCCGTTTAGATGGCTAAATTAACAGTAAAAAACAGTCTCTTCGAATAGCGTCATAATCCCTATCAACATCAGCACTTTCAATAGCTACAGCCTATTAACTGTTTTAGTTCCTTAAAGAGATAAGAATCAGTATTTATATAACCTGTTTCAATGGTTTGGGTTGTCTCAAAAGGAAGTGGTTTTGATACTGCTGAAAAGGGTCTCTAAAGGTGTGATTAGTTTGTCTCAAAAGGTTGATTTTAAGTTTTGATACAGGTATTATTTTGAGACTAGGTTTTGAGACAACTTTCAGGGAATCACCATAATGTCATCTGTAATCGCCTATGTCCGTGTATCAACTTCTGACCAGACTATTGAGAACCAGAAGAAACAAATCAATGAGGCTGGTTATCAGGTTGGCAAGTGGTTCTCTGATGAGGCTGTATCAGGTGGCATTAAGGCTACAGAGCGTAAAGGATTCGGTGACCTGCTGAACTATGTCCGTGAAGGTGACACACTGATTGTCATCGGGATTGACCGCTTAGGCCGTAACACTATTGATGTACTCTCAACAGTTGAGACTCTTCAAGCTAAGGGCGTAAAGGTTATCAGCTTGCGTGAAGGGTTCGACCTGTCTACACCAGTGGGTAAGGCTATGCTCACTATGATGGCTGGATTGGCTTCTTTAGAGAAAGACTTGATAGCAGAGCGCAGAACAGCAGGGATTAAACGTGCTCAATCTGAAGGTGTTCACTGTGGAAGACCGATTAAAGCAACGTCAGAACAGGTTCGGGAACTTCTTTCACAGGGAATGTCACCAAAGCAGGTACAGGATGAGTTAAAGATTAGTAAGGCAACTTTCTATCGACTGAACAAGTAACAATTAGATAGTGATTCACAATGCCCCTTCGTTGGGGCTTTTTTATATCTGACGTTTATCAGGATCCCTATAACGCATTCTAAGCGGCCTTTAAATTAAGCTATAGGTTAGGGTTGCCATCATTAAATAATCGCTTAGAACGCTGTACAGGCTCAGATATGTTCATTTTTTGCCATTGGTATGGAATCTTTGAAAAGGGCGCTACTAAGCAGAGAGATTCAGACTATCCAAAATCTTCAAAGTTGCTCTAGATATGCTGAAAGTTTCTGGTAAAGCTGAAATAAAAATAGGTCTGGAAATTTTTTAGAAAAATAATATTTGTGAAAATTCATCCACCAGCTTTAAAGCCTCTTTCACGGATCCCGATGTGATTTACTGTCAAGGCTGCAAGGTGTAACCAGAATCACCGATGAGCGAAGCAAGGTGAGGTTAGAAGGGCTTCTTTAAAGAACTCTTAAAAGATACTCAGAGACAAGAAGATGAAAAACAAAGAACAAAAAGAATCTGTTAAGAGGTTTTTAGGGTAGCATAAAAAACAATCAATTACAATCGGTTGATGTAAATAAATCATGGTGATTCAGGGCGTTAGCCCTCTTAAAATTCCTTTTCAATCAATCTGTACAACCCCCTTTTAACGCGGTTCAACGGTTCCCCCTTTGGGCGGGAGAACCTACCGCAAACACCCTATACCAGCCCTGCATACACAGCCTCTGAAAAGTAACCTTTTCCAAGCGCCTGAATAATATCCTTCCAGTTATATATACCGGACTTCAATATTATTGATTTATAAGGGGTTTTTCATTGGCTGAAATCTAAAAGCGCCTGTTGCAAATTGTTAACAATGTTGACTAAATGTTAAATTTAGGTTACTATGTTTTATTAGATAACGAATTGAGGTATCCACTATGTAATGTACAAAGCTAAAGTATTCAATGGAGTCAAGACTCCGGCTGGAAAGCCAATCACAGGTAAAGGCTTCTTCTCGGATGACCACGATTTAATAGATACTCCCAAATACCGCGAATCTCTTAAAAACACCCTCATCGAATTAGGTTACACCAGCTTCAATAACCCATTACCCGCAAGCAATAAACCTTACCGCAGAAGAGGAAAACCCCGTAAGGCTATGGAGAATACACTTCAGCAATATTTTATTGATAAAGACTCAGTAAGTAACCTTCCTTCAAAAGTTGAGGATGTATTCACAGGTTGCGTTAATAGTTGTCCAGATAAACTATCCCCATCTTTCTGTTTCAATTTAATGAAGCGATTATGCGTTATTACAGCAGCCGCTGTAGAGGATGAAACAGGTTTTAGTAAAAGCTGGTGCAATGATATTACACAGGCATTACAGTTAGCAATCACAATGATTGAGCATTGCCATGATAAAGGCGAAATTCAGGTAATGTTTAATTGCGACTATGAAAGCGATGAATTCGATTCTGATAGAGAATTAGAAGATATCCTTGATTTACACATTCAAAAGGCAGCATAATAATGAACCATACACTAACACATATCGGTGAACCAGCTTATCAGCAATTAAAGGCACTGGCTAAACACTTTGAAGTAAGCATTCCACAAGTTATCACCCTGATTCTAAAAGGAGTAATTTAAATGAATAAGACAAAAGCAGTACGAATTAAAAAGACAGATAATCAACTGGTGAAATTGAAAGCGGTTAATGCTGGAGAAACCATCAGAAAGACTCTGGAAAGTATGATTCTAAAGTCATATGTGAAACACATTAATGTTATTTGAAAGAAAGTGTTTCGGTATGCTGAGAAAATATCATACTCATGGCATTGCTCGAAACACCACGAAAAATATTTTTATTTATTATAATGCTATCCTTCTTTCTTACAAGTACATCTACAATGCTGAGAGAAGCTTATCTTCTATTACTTCAGCACTCCTGACAATGTAGCGCGACCTCTCAAGCAACTCATCATAAAACAAGATATCTATATTTTTTAAGTTTCTCCTATAAAGTTCGAGGGTTTTTCTTTTAATTAGTTTTTCTCGCTCATTACCCTCAATTGAAGATAATGAACCTATAATTAAAATGCATTCTGTATCAAATGTATCTTCATGTATAAGTTCACCATCTGTAGTGTAATTTCTAGACTGAGATTCAATCTCCCAATTTGCCTTTTGCGCCAATATCTGACTAACAGCGTCGGTTAATTCACTGGATAAGAACCATGTATCAGAGCGCCCTTGTCGCTTAGTGAAAAGTTTTGTTGTTGGTGTTTTTAATTCCACAATCTTGGTGAATCTTGAGTCAGATATAAGAAAATCAGCAATTACATCATTTCCGCCGTTTAAATCAGTTCTTGATATGTGAGCCTCTCTTTGAAGAATTTTTAGGAATTTATACTTTAAGCCATAACCAAAAATCCATTCATTGGTTTCAAAAAAACGTTGCCAGTCTGCCTCCTTATAACTATCAGGCTCAGTGAGCATTTTTTCATAGGTATCGAGAGATTCCTTTCTCCCTAATATTGTATTGATGTCATTGTTGGTTAACTTACTGCTTACAAGGTGCTGCAAGGCCATAACTAATGAGTTATTATCAGCGTGTTCAAGAATGCTGATTATCTCATTATAATTATCTCTGACCTCAATGAATCTTCCAGTCTTTGATGAAGTGCTATCACATACCATGCTATAGCTGGATAGATGGCTATAGAGATTTTGAAGATTTTGTATTGTCAGCTTACATGTGAATTTGGGTGTGCCGGTCTTGGCACAGTGTGCAAAGAAATTGGCACATAAGGAATCCACTTCTTTAGCGTTAGCATCAAGACCAGAAATGTTTAGCATCAGCTCACTTGATTCATCTGAGCCTATGAGGAAAGAGTGGTTCAGGCTCATTTTTAAACCTTAGCAATTACATTCTTATAGCCGTCGTACTCAGGGTTATATTTATCATTAATTGGGAATTGGGGTTCACCTTCGAGAATTGTGATATTTGATAGAGACTCTATATCAAACATTCTGAACTCAGGGAAATCAGGCTCGCTGTCTGTTACGCCGGATGTCTGGACAATGTGCAATTTAGTGGATTCGGTGCCATCTTTTTTTCTCATTATGAAGATTGCATGAACGTTTCCAATTCTCTCGCCCGGTGTTTTTCCTGGCTTGTTGTAATGAAATGAGATTGGTTTGCGTCTTTGAACTGAATCTCTCAAAACCTGTAAACTCATAATAACAATCCTTATATGGGTGCTACATTGTTTCGGTTTGTCTGTCATTTGAACGTACTTTTTGTACGTGATTGTGATAGCAGTTTTTGACAGGATGTGTCAATTTATTTCTAACAATATCACGCGTAACATAACGCATACTTGTTGTTAACTGAATGCCTTCATGTGGATAAGCCCTTACAAATCATTTTGTTAGGATTTATGTAATGAGGGGCTCTCAACTTTTTGAGCGAAGTTCAAACGAGTTTCAAACGAAACAAAAAAGTAATAAGGGTCGTGATTTACGTTTCTGTTTGGGTTTTACAGAATGCTATTCCCATGAGATAATTGTTTTATCTGGTTTGCTAAATCTCAAAATCAACTGGTACAGGTCGTTCAAGAGGTATTTGAGATAGCAATGTAAAGGGCTGCTCTAATGAGTGGCCTTTTTTTTTATTTGTCTTAGAAAGGGATTCATTTATGAATGAAGACATACTACAAAGTTACAAGAAAAACCTGTCACACTATCAATGTAGAATTAAGAAAGATTGGTGATTTACTAAATCTAACCCCCAACAAGCAGTATCATATTAAAAAAATGATGACAAAATCTACCCGCTTATTACTCATCAAAGCAATCTGCGAAAGAATTAATAAATAACCGTTGACAATAAGTGATTTCATGTGACAATGGTTATATGAGTTAGAGATATTCACTATTCATCAATCACCGATTATTTCTGGCTCTTCAGTTTCCTTCTGTTTATCTTCTTAGGCATCCATCCCGAATGAGTGACGGGAATTCCTCTTGAGAAGATGAACAACCTAATTTGAAAACATTGAACCGTGTCCCGTAACATTAAGTTGGCTGGATGCGGTTTTATGCTTTCTGAAATCTAAGCAAACCAGACTAAGAGTAAATTTAAATGACTACTTTAAATCAAGCTGTAAAAATTGAATCACCCGTTGCAAGTATCAGCCACCTGTTACCGTTCGAACAGAAACAGCACATTGAAAAGCTGTATTTCCAAAAGGTTCAACAGGCCACTGACCGCATGAGTAAAGCTGAGTCTGAATATCAGGATACTGTAGAATCCCGCTCAGTGCTGATTAATCAGAAAGTCACCGAATACCTGGCTAACCCTTCAGAGCGTCACGGTTTTAAAGTTGTTCAGGTTTACCCAACGAACCAGCAGCAAGTTATCCAGTCAATGGCTGAGCGGGGGTACATGGTTCACCGTGTATCTGTTGGGATGGTCACCTTTATTCGTATGCCAAAGAACGCTAAAGATAATCCCCTTCAGGGAATTAATGAAAAGGCAACCGCTGAAGCTGAATTAACTATTGATAAGATGATTGAACGTTTGAAAGTGAAAGCTGCTGAGGCAATCCACCAGCGAAACAAGATTGTGATTGAAGCCCGTAAAGCTCTGGATTCAATTAAATCATTTGAAAGCTATTTAAACGTGATTGTAACTGACTCTGAAGGGAGAGAGTAATGAGTATTCCAATGAAAGGGCTGTCCAAACGTGGCAGATATAATCATCTTACTGACTCAATGGAATTTAAATTTTTTAACGGTCAAACAGAAATCAGTGAATCAACTTATAAGCTGCTTGCTTCAGGTAATAAGCCTAAACCAACTGTGAAGCCAGCTAAAGCGGTCACTACTTACAAGGTGAAGCCTAAGCCAACAATTGAACAGCAAAGAGATACAGCCTTGAAAGAGGCTATTAAACAGATGGTAAGCGGGGCTGGTAATGCAAGATTCGATTAACGCACCGATTAATTATTATGACTCTGAAAAACGTCTAATTGTTGGTCATAATCTGGTTGGTAAGATTCACCCTCAACTAATGAGTAAATTAGTCAGACGTTCAAACGATGGTTCAACACGTTGCCAGCAAGCCCGAATCAAAGAATATTTAGAGGGGTTACTAACTAATGTCTAATACAACCACGGTTAATACACCTGATAAGCCATGTATTCATTGTGGCTCAACGGTTAGATACATTTCATCCGGTCGCTGTGTTGATTGCTCAAAGACACGTAGACAGCCGCCTAAACCAAAGCCGCAGATTGTACGTGTAGCCGCTTCAGCAGCTAGAGCGCCGTTTCACTCTGAAGGTGGAGACAACCGAAATAACATCATTGTGAAGCTGTCTGAAGCTGCTTTAGAGAGCCTTGACCGTGTTGGCTACGAATTGGTGAAAAAGTACCGTTTGGCAGGTTACACACAAGAACGAATCCGAATGATTGCCCTGTCCCATATCCTCGAAGCCGCTTAATACCCGCGATACAAATCAAAGTAAGTTATTAGAGAGTTGTAATTAGCACCAGATGGCCGGTCTGGGCGGCGTTGATGGCGATCTCCGCCGTTTCGCCATCGCGAATTTCGCCCACCATGATGATGTCGGGATCCTGGCGTAAAAACGCCCGCAATACGCTTTGGAAGGTTAATCCCGCCCGGGGATTAATGGGGGTCTGATTGAGCCCCGCCAGCGGGATTTCGACCGGATCTTCCACGCTGCAGATGTTTACTTCGGGCGTGTTCCTGGCCTGCAATGCGCTATAAAGCGTGACGGTTTTGCCGCTGCCGGTGGGGCCGGTGACCAGAATCAGCCCCTGGGATTTGTGCAGCGCGCTGGCGAAGAGCCGCTGCTGGTTTTCGCTCATCCCAAGCTGTTCGAGCCGCAGCGCCTGTTGCTCCTGCTGCAGAAGCCGTAGCACGATTTTCTCACCGTTGCGACAGGGGAGCGTGGCGATACGAAACGAGACGGGCGATCCCGAAAGCTCGACGGTAAATTGCCCGTCCTGGGGTAAGCGACGTTCGGCGATGTCCAGATTACCCAGCACCTTCAGCCGGGCGATCAGCGTTGTGCCCAGTTCGGCTGAGAGCGGCGGCTGCGGATAGAGCACGCCATCAATGCGCAAGCGGATCTGCCAGCTCTCGTCGGTGGGCTCGATATGAATATCCGACGCGCGCTGGCTCAGGGCGTGAGTCAGGGTGTGGTTTAGAAGGTCGGTGGCGGAACGCGTCGAGGTATTGACCACGGGCAGATGTGCCTCCGACGTGGTTTGCTGCTGCTTTTCCATGCGCTCGGCGGTCCAGCATTCAATATCGATTCTTTTCTGCGTCGCGAAACGTAACGCCTCCAGCAGTTCGGTCGGCGGGTTGCCGACCACCGCAATATTGATCCTGTCCGGGTCGCTGGTCAGCAGCAGGGCGTGATGACGCCGACACAGCGCCGTTAACTGTTCAGGCTTCATTGCCCACTCTCCTGCTCAGCCGTAAAGCGGAACACCTCTTCGCAGGCCTGCTTCAGCGCGCTGTCCTCGCCCACGGTGCAGAGTCGCTTCCAGCCGGTGATGCCGTTGCCATTATCCCACTGCGGGGTCATTACTACCTCGAGACCATTCAGACTCTCCTGGCCGGTAAGGGTGACGGCACCTTTGGCGATACTCATCCCGGAGACATAGCGGCTGGTTGCCGGGGAGGGGATGCCGTTGACGCCTGCGTCGCAGCTCTCAGTTCCGCCATGATCGAGGGCGCAGAGTTCGACGGCGGTACGGTAGGGCATAAAGGTTTGCAGCATGTCGGTGAGAGCGGCTTTACGCAGGTAGTTCTGGTAAGCCGGAATGCCGATCGCGCTGAGAATGGCGACGATACCGATGACCACCATTAACTCGATGAGGGTAAATCCTTTTTGTCTTTCCATGGGTCGCTCCTTAAGTTGACGCACGCTACTGTGGCAGCGGAACCGACCGGGGGCGAGGGGCAAAAATCGATTCGTGAAGCAAGGTTCAGCGGGATGTGCGGACGTTACAGAACAGTGCAGCGGATTTGCGGGGCGGGTCGTAAATCGGGCTTGCCCGGCCAGTGCAGACCGGGCTCTCTGTCACTTAGCGAAAGCGCATCGACAGGTCGAGGGCGCGAATGTGTTTGGTCAGCGCGCCAACGGAGATGAAATCGACGCCGGTTTCGGCGAACTCACGTAAGGTTTCGTGCGTCACGTTGCCAGAGACCTCAAGGCGGGCCTGGCCGTTAGTGCGTTTGACGGCCTCGCGCATCTGCTCAGTCGTGAAGTTATCCAGCATGATGATGTCTGCACCCGCTTTCAGCGCATCGTCCAGCTCCTGCAGATTCTCCACTTCCACTTCGACCGGCACATCCGGGTGCAGCCAGAAGGCTTTTTCCACGGCCTGGCGAACGGAGCCCGAGGCGATAATGTGGTTCTCTTTAATCAGGAACGCATCGGATAATCCCAGACGGTGGTTGGCGCCGCCGCCGCACAGCACGGCATATTTCAGGGCGGTACGCAGGCCCGGCAGCGTTTTGCGGGTATCCAGCAACTGGGTCGTTGTGCCTTCCAGCAGATCGACATAGCGGCGTGCTTCGCTGGCGACGCCGGAGAGCGTCTGGACAAAGTTCAGCGCGGTGCGCTCACCGGTCAACAGAACGCGTGATGCGCCCTCAAGTTCAAATAAAGGCTGGTTAGCTGTGATGTTATCGCCATCTTCAACATGCCACGTCACCTTAACGCCGTCCCCGGCCAGCTGGATAAAGACCTCTTCCACCCAACGTTTACCACAGAACACACCGTCCTCACGGGTGATCACCACCGCATGGGAACGGGCATCTTTCGCCAGCAGCTGGGCGGTAATGTCGTTGTCAGCGTTGACGTCTCCACCCAGATCTTCGCGCAACGCATTGGCGACGCTTACCGGAATATCGAGATTAATACGTTCCAGCAGTACGTTACGTCTGTGGTCGGGGTTGTAGCGGCGAGGCGGCATGTTAAAACTCCAAATTGGTAACGAATCATAAGATTGAAACATGCTACTCTGAACCGGGAATCAGCACCATATATAAGGAGATCCTGCATGCACTCAGAACATGGCTGGCTGGCAGAGGCACGGCGTGTTCCTTCGCCACACCACGATTGCCGCCCCGAGGATGAGATCCCGTCGCTGCTGGTGGTGCATAACATCAGCCTGCCGCCTGGCGAGTTTGGCGGTCCGTGGATTGACGCGCTATTCACCGGGACAATCGATCCCGATGCTCACCCCTTTTTCGCGGAGATCGCTCACCTGCGCGTTTCTGCCCATTGTCTGATTCGCCGTGACGGTGAAATCGTCCAGTATGTTCCCTTTGATAAACGTGCCTGGCATGCAGGCGTTTCTCAGTATCAGGGGCGTGAACGCTGCAATGATTTTTCTATTGGCATCGAGCTGGAAGGCACGGATACGCTGCCTTACACCGATGCGCAGTATCAGCAGCTGGCCGCGGTGACGCGCACGCTTATCAGCCTCTACCCGGCTATCGCCCGCAACGTGACCGGACACAGCGATATTGCGCCGCAGCGCAAGACCGACCCCGGCCCGGCGTTTGACTGGCAACGATTCAACACACTGCTTACCGCCCTGTCAGAAAAGGAGATGACATGACGTTATTTACCATGCTGCTGGTGATGATTGCTGAGCGTTTGTTCAAGCTGGGCGAGCACTGGCATCTGGATCACCGGATGGAAGTGCTGTTTCGTCGCATCCGCCATTTTTCCCTGATCCGCACCCTGCTGATGACGGCGGGGGTGATGCTGGTGGTGTTCCTGCTGCTGCGTTCGCTGTATGGCCTGTTCTTTAATGTGCCGCTGCTGGTGGTGTGGATCCTGCTCGGCGTGCTCTGTATTGGCGCGGGCAAGGTGCGTCTGCACTACCATGCTTATCTGAAGGCGGCAACAAATAACGATGCCCATGCCCGTGGGGCGATGGCCAGCGAGTTGACCCTGATCCACGGCGTCCCGCCGGAGTGCGATGAACGTGAGTTTTTACGCGAGCTGCAGAATGCGCTGCTGTGGATTAACTTCCGCTTCTATCTGGCACCGTTGTTCTGGTTTGTGGTGGGCGGTGCGTGGGGCCCGGTCCTGATGATGGGCTATGCGTTTTTACGCGCCTGGCAGAGCTGGCTGGCGCGCTACCTGACCCCGCACGAGCGGTTGCAATCCGGGATCGACGCCATTCTGCACGTGCTGGACTGGCTGCCGGTGCGGTTGTTCGGCGTGGTGTATGCGTTGATCGGGCATGGTGAGAAGGCTCTGCCGGCCTGGTTCGCCTCGCTGGGGGATCGTCATACCTCGCAGTATCTGGTGTTAACGCGTCTGGCGCAGTTCTCGCTGGCACGTGAGCCGCACACCGATAAGATCGAAACGCCGAAAGCGGCCGTCTCAATGGCCAAGAAAACGTCGTTTGTGGTGGTGGTAATTGTGGCGCTGCTGACCATTTACGGCACGCTGATCTAAACCAGCGTGCCGCAAGGCTTACACTGTATCCGCTGACGGGATGCCAAAATCAGGCATCCCGTTTTCATTCCAGCGAACCAACTTCAGGCGGGTGTGGCGGTTCGGATCGTAGAGCGGATCGCCCTCGATTTCGGTGTAGTTGCGTGCATGGTAAATCAGCACATCTTCGCCGTCCTGCGTTTGGGTAAAGCTGTTGTGTCCCGGCCCGTACTGACGGTTCTCGTAGCTGGTGGTGAATACCGGCTGCGGTGATTTATGCCAGTTTTCCGGGTTCTGAGGATCGGCATTGAGGTCGATCCACAGCAGCCCCATGCAGTAGTTTTCATCCGTGGCGCTGGCGGAGTAGCTGATAAACAATCGCTCGCCGTGGAACAACACTGCCGGACCTTCGTTGACCCAGAACCCGCGGCACTCCCAGTCATACTCTGGTTTGCTGAGCATCACCGGCTCGCCTTTTAAGGTCCAGGGGTTCTCCATCTCGCACAGATACAGATTCGAGTTACCGGTGATATCCGGGGCTTTTTGCGCCCAGAGATACCAGCGTTTCCCCTGATGAATAAAAGTGGTGGCGTCTAACGCAAAGGTATCGAAGGGCGTTTTAACTTGCCCTTTTTCCGTCCACTCTCCTGTCAGGGGATCGCTGTCGGTACATTCGAGCACAAACATCCGGTGCTGGAACATCCCGAGTTTATCCAGCGCCTGGGTGTGCGTGGCGGCAAAATAGATGTACCAGTTGCCGTCAATGCAGTGCAGCTCCGGGGCCCAGATCAGCTGACTCATCGGGCCGGTGGCCGGTTTGCGCCAGACCACCACTTCATCGGCACTGCGCAGCCCCTCCAGCGTGTCGGCACGGCGGATCGCCAGCCGGTCATATTCCGGCACCGAGGCAATAAAGTAGTATTGCCCTTCATGATGAAGAATGTACGGGTCAGCGCGTTGTTCAATAAACGGGTTTGGCCAGGTTTGCATTCGGCTTTCCTTATTTAGTCTCAGCGGCTTTGAGTTCCTGAAAATCATTCAGCTCGCGATAGTTGTTCCGGCGTTTTTCCAGGTCTTCCTGAATCTGCTTCATGGTTTCGCGATCGACTTTCAGCAGACGGACCACGCCAGCGGTAACGAGGTACCCGACGCCAGGGATGACGGTAAAGAGCAGGACGATCCCGTTGATGGCGTCCGCGCTTTGCGCTTTAGCACCCGCATCATAACCGTACCAGGAGAGCAGGAAGCCCACCATCGCCCCGGCAATCGCCAGGCCCAGCTTGAGGAAGAAGATGTTGCCGGAGAAGCTGATCCCGGTGATACGTTTCCCGGTTTTCCATTCGCCGTAGTCGTCCACGTCGGCCATCAGCGACCAGTGCAGCGGAGACGGGATCTGGTGCAGGATGTTCAGCAGGAAGTAGAGCACCACAATGGTCACGGTGGCTTTCGGATCGAAGAAGTAGAAGGCGGTGGAGAAGAGCGCCAGCACGATGTTGGTCCAGAAGAAGACCTTCAGCTTACACCAGCGGTCGGTCAGCACTTTTGCCAGCACGCTGCCAAGCATCATGCCCACCACGCCCAGGCTGATAAACAGGGTAGCGAAGTGGGTGCTCTGACCCATAACCCAGGTGACGTAGTACATGGTTGCCGCCATGCGGATAAAGCCCGGGCAGACGTTACACAGGGTCAGGAGCAGAATACGGACCCACTGGTCGTTCTTCCACACGTCTTTAAGATCGTTTTTCAGCTCGTCATGGGTTTGTACCGCCGGGCGCACACGCTCGCGCACGGTGGAGAAGCTGAACAGGAACATACAGGTACCAATCAGCGCCAGCACGGTCATCGCCATCTGGTAGCCTTTGGCTTTGTCTTCGCCGCCGAACCAGTCAGCCATCGGCAGCAGGGTCAGCGACAGCAGCAGCGTGGCGATACCGACCATCACGAAGCGGTAGGACTGACAGGCCACGCGCTCTTTGGGATCGTTAGTGATCACGCCACCCAGCGAGCAGTAGGGGATATTGATCGCCGTATAGGTCAGAGAGAGCAGGAAGTAGGTAACAAAGGCATAGATAACTTTGCTGTTGTAGGTCCAGTCCGGGGTGGTGAACATCAGGATACTGAACAGCGCATAGGGGAAGGCGATCCATAACAGCCATGGACGAAATCGCCCATACTTACTGCGGGTACGATCGGCAATGGCGCCCATAATCGGGTCGGTAATGGCATCAATGACGCGCACGGAGAGCAGCAGCACCCCCACCAGCGCCGGGGCCAGACCGAAGATATCCGTATAAAAATAGTTCACAAACAGCATGATGGCGCCAAAGATGATGTTGCATCCGGCATCCCCCATTCCATAGCCGATCTTTTCTTTTACTGAAAGTTTATTGTTATCCATCGACGATTCTCCGAGTTCGGTATGGAGAGAATTATTCGCTGCCGAAGCAAAATATGCGTTGCAGTATAACGTCGGTGATATGGATAAAATGGCTGTAGACGGGAAAGTGTGAGGAAGGTAACAACCCTCTGCGTCCGGGGGACGCAGAGGGGAAGGGCATTAATGCGCTTTTACTGCTTTGGCATTTTTTTCTTTAAACATATAGCCGACCCCGAGGATCACAATCCAGACCGGGATCAGGTAGACCGAGATCGCCATGCCCGGCGTCATCAGCATGATAACCAGTACCGCTGCCATAAAGATCAGGCAAACCCAGTTACCCAGCGGGTAGAGCAGGGCAGGGAAGCGCGTTTTCACGCCCTGCTGCTGTTTCGCACGACGGAACTTCATGTGCGCCAGGCTGATCATCGCCCAGTTGATCACCAGAGCGGAGACCACCAGCGCCATCAGCAGACCGAAGGCAGAATCCGGGGCCAGGTAGTTGATCAGCACGCACAGCGCCGTCACAACCGCCGACACGATAATGGTGTTAACCGGCACGCCACGCTTATCGACATTGAGCAGCGCTTTCGGGGCATTACCCTGCTGAGCCAGGCCGAACAGCATACGGCTGTTGCAGTAAACGCAGCTGTTGTACACCGACAGCGCCGCGGTCAGTACCACCACGTTCAGGGCGTTGGCCACGAAGGTGTCGCCCAGCTCGTGGAAGATCAGCACGAACGGACTGGTGTCCGCAGTAACGCGGGTCCATGGCAGCAGGGAGAGCAGTACGGCCAGCGAGCCCACATAGAAGATCAGGATGCGGTAGATCACCTGGTTGGTGGCTTTCGGGATGCTCTGCTCCGGGTTGTCGGCTTCAGCGGCGGTGATGCCCACCAGCTCCAGACCACCGAAGGAGAACATAATGATCGCCATCATCATCACCAGCCCGGTCATGCCATGCGGCAGGAAGCCGCCCTGATCCCAGAGGTTGCTTACGCTTGCCTGCGGGCCGCCGTTGCCGCTGAACAGCAGCCAGCCGCCGAACAGGATCATCGCCACAACCGCGATAACTTTAATAATGGCAAACCAGAACTCCATCTCACCGAACACTTTCACGTTGGTCAGGTTAATGGCGTTAATCACCACGAAGAAGACTGCCGCAGAAGCCCAGGTCGGGATCTCAGGCCACCAGAACTGGACGTATTTACCAACTGCGGTCAGTTCCGCCATCGCCACCAGCACATACAGCACCCAGTAGTTCCAGCCAGAGGCGAAACCGGCAAAGCTGCCCCAGTATTTATAGGCAAAATGGCTGAATGAACCGGCGACCGGCTCTTCGACCACCATTTCACCGAGCTGACGCATAATCAGAAAGGCAATAAAACCGGCAATGGCGTAACCCAGAATAATACCCGGACCGGCAGACTGAATAACCGATGCGCTGCCCAGAAACAGGCCGGTACCGATAGCGCCCCCGAGAGCGATAAGCTGAATATGGCGGTTTTTAAGGCCGCGCTTCAGCTGATCGCCGTGCTGTTGACCATCCATTATGAAACCTCGTGTGTGGTTGTTATGTTCACGCTCAGGCGTGTGTAATTATGAAATTCCATTTCATGTATTTATTAGTTTACGGTTCAATTGGCTGAAATAACCGGATGTGTCTTCCGTAATCGGAAGAATAGTGTTAAGCGACGGCGAATGCACCTGCTTTATGCGTGGAGAAAGCGAGTTCGAATAAAAAGAAAGCATTTGTAAATCGTTCCGTTTGCGTCCCTTCATCAACCTATAGAATAAAAATGCTCCATAAGTGGGCAGTTTTTCATTTTTTACTCCGCTAAATCGGTTCAGATCGCACTTTTCATCGTTTCGATAACGTTAAAACTGCCTCTTTAGGAGTAATCATTTCATTTGTGCAGAGTTACATTTTTGAAACGTTATTTCTGTAAGGTTGTTAAAATAAGCAGGGTTTACTGATTTCGGTCAAAACCAATATGGACAGAAGGTGAATACTTTGTTACTTTAGCGATACGAATATGAAATTGGTAAGACCAATTGACTCCGGGCAAAAAGGCGTAAGACAGGGAATATGGCCTACAGCAAAATTCGCCAACCAAAATTATCCGATGTGATTGAGCAGCAGCTGGAGTTTTTGATCCTTGAGGGGACCCTGCGCCCCGGTGAAAAACTACCACCTGAACGCGAACTGGCTAAACAGTTCGACGTTTCCCGTCCCTCGCTGCGTGAGGCGATCCAACGTCTCGAAGCCAAGGGCCTACTGCTTCGTCGCCAGGGTGGCGGAACCTTTGTGCAAAACAGCCTGTGGCAGAGCTTCAGTGACCCGTTAGTGGAGCTGCTCTCCGACCACCCAGAATCCCAGTTCGATCTGCTTGAGACCCGTCACGCGCTTGAAGGCATCGCGGCTTACTACGCGGCGCTGCGCAGCAACGATGAAGATCGTGAACGCATTCGCGAGCTCCATCAGGCCATTGAACGGGCCCAACAGTCCGGCGATCTCGACGCCGAGTCCGACGCCGTCGTCCAGTATCAAATTGCCGTCACTGAAGCAGCCCACAACGTGGTGCTCCTCCATCTGCTACGCTGCATGGAGCCAATGCTTGCCCAGAACGTTCGTCAGAATTTTGAATTGTTGTATGCCCGTCGGGAGATGCTCCCGCTGGTCAGCAACCATCGCACTCGTGTATTCGAGGCGATAATGGCCGGGGAGCCGGAGCAGGCGCGTGAAGCGTCGCACCGTCACCTGGCTTTCATTGAGGAAATCTTGCTGGACCGCAGCCGTGAGCAGAGTCGTCGAGAACGTTCACTGCGCCGCATACAGCAACGAAAGGATTAAGCGCCAGTTTTTTAGAGCGCGGCAACTAAACGCAGAACCTGTCTTATTGTGTTTTCTGACGAAAATACAATGGGACAGGTTCCAGACAAATCAACGTATTAGATAGATAAGGAATACCCCCATGTCAGAACGTCTCCAAAATGACGTGGATCCGATCGAAACTCGCGACTGGCAACAGGCGATCGAATCGGTCATCCGTGAAGAAGGTGTTGAGCGCGCTCAGTATCTGATTGAACAGATGCTTTCTGAAGCCCGCAAAGGTGGCGTGAAAGTAGCTGCAGGTGCAGGGGCTAACAACTACGTAAACACGATTGCCGTCGAAGACGAACCGGAATACCCGGGCAATCTGGATCTGGAACGCCGCATCCGTTCTGCAATTCGCTGGAACGCCATCATGACCGTTCTGCGCGCGTCCAAAAAAGATCTGGAGCTGGGCGGCCACATGGCTTCCTTCCAGTCTTCTGCAACCGTTTATGAAGTGTGCTTCAACCACTTCTTCCGCGCGCGCACCGAGAAAGACGGCGGCGACCTGGTGTACTTCCAGGGCCACATCTCTCCGGGCGTGTACGCACGTGCGTTCCTGGAAGGTCGTCTGACTGAAGAGCAGATGAACAACTTCCGTCAGGAAGTTCACGGTAAAGGCCTCTCTTCTTATCCGCACCCGAAACTGATGCCAGAATTCTGGCAGTTCCCGACCGTCTCCATGGGTCTGGGTCCAATCGGTGCGATCTACCAGGCTAAGTTCCTGAAATATCTGGAACACCGTGGTTTGAAAGACACCTCCCAGCAGACCGTTTACGCCTTCCTGGGCGACGGCGAGATGGATGAGCCAGAATCTAAAGGTGCGATCACCATCGCTACCCGTGAGAAGCTGGACAACCTGTGCTTCATCATCAACTGTAACCTGCAGCGTCTGGATGGTCCGGTAACCGGCAACGGCAAGATCATCAACGAACTGGAAGGCATCTTCGCAGGTGCTGGCTGGAACGTGATTAAAGTCATGTGGGGCGGTCGTTGGGATGAGCTGCTGCGTAAAGACACCAGCGGTAAACTGCTCCAGCTGATGCAGGAAACCGTTGACGGCGACTACCAGACCTTCAAATCCAAAGACGGTGCCTACGTACGTGAGCACTTCTTCGGTAAATACCCTGAGACTGCGGCCCTGGTTGCTGACTGGACTGACGATCAGATCTGGGCCCTGAACCGTGGTGGTCACGATCCGAAGAAAGTCTACGCTGCACTGAAAAAAGCGCAGGACACCAAAGGCAAAGCAACTGTAATCCTGGCTCATACCGTTAAAGGTTATGGCATGGGTGATACTGCCGAAGGTAAAAACATCGCGCACCAGGTGAAGAAAATGAACATGGACGGCGTGCGTTATATCCGCGACCGTTTCAACGTTCCAGTGACCGACGAGCAGGTTGAAAACCTCTCCTACATCACCTTCCCGGAAGGTTCTGAAGAGCACACCTATCTGCACGCGCAGCGTCAGAAACTGAACGGCTACCTGCCGTCCCGTCAGGTGAACTTCACTGAGAAACTGGAACTGCCAGCGCTGGAAGACTTCTCTCAGCTGCTGGAAGAGCAGAACAAAGAGATCTCCACCACTATCGCCTTCGTGCGTGCCCTGAACGTGATGCTGAAGAACAAGTCGATCAAAGATCGTCTGGTTCCAATCATCGCTGACGAAGCGCGTACCTTTGGTATGGAAGGTCTGTTCCGTCAGATCGGTATCTACAGCCCGAACGGTCAGCAGTACACCCCGCAGGACCGCGAGCAGGTTGCATACTATAAAGAAGACGAGAAAGGCCAGATTCTGCAGGAAGGTATTAACGAGCTGGGTGCGGGCGCATCCTGGCTGGCTGCTGCGACCTCTTACAGCACCAACAACCTGCCGATGATCCCGTTCTACATCTACTACTCCATGTTCGGTTTCCAGCGTATCGGTGACCTGTGCTGGCAGGCTGGCGACCAACAGGCTCGTGGCTTCCTGGTAGGTGGTACTTCCGGTCGTACGACCCTGAACGGTGAAGGTCTGCAGCACGAAGATGGTCACAGCCACATTCAGTCTCTGACTATCCCTAACTGTATCTCTTACGACCCGTCTTACGCGTACGAAGTGGCAGTCATCATGCATGATGGCCTGACCCGTATGTACGGTGAAGCGCAAGAGAACATTTACTACTACATCACCACTCTGAACGAAAACTACCACATGCCGGCGATGCCGGAAGGTGCCGAGGAAGGTATCCGTAAAGGTATCTACAAACTCGAAACCGTTGCTGGTAGCAAAGGTAAAGTTCAGCTGTTGGGCTCCGGCTCTATCCTGCGTCACGTTCGTGAAGCAGCGCAGATCCTGGCAAACGACTACGGCGTAGGTTCTGACGTTTACAGCGTGACCTCCTTCACCGAACTGGCACGTGATGGCCAGGATTGTGAGCGCTGGAACATGCTGCACCCGCTGGAAACTCCACGCGTTCCGTACATCGCTCAGGTGATGAACGACGCGCCAGCGGTCGCTTCTACTGACTATATGAAACTGTTCGCTGAGCAGGTTCGTACTTACGTACCAGCTGATGATTATCGCGTTCTGGGTACTGACGGCTTCGGTCGTTCTGACAGCCGCGAAAACCTGCGTCACCACTTCGAAGTTGATGCTTCTTACGTGGTTGTAGCAGCACTGGGCGAACTGGCTAAACGTGGCGAAATCGATAAGAAAGTGGTTGCAGACGCAATTACCAAATTCAACATCGATGCAGAAAAAGTTAACCCGCGTCTGGCGTAAGAGGTAAAAGAATAATGGCTATCGAAATCAATGTACCGGACATCGGGGCTGATGAAGTTGAAATCACCGAGATCCTGGTCAAAGTAGGCGACAAGGTTGAAGCTGAACAGTCGCTGATCACCGTAGAAGGCGACAAAGCCTCTATGGAAGTCCCGTCTCCTCAGGCTGGCATCGTTAAAGAGATCAAAGTCTCTGTTGGCGATAAAACCGAGACTGGCAAACTGATCATGATTTTCGATTCCGCCGACGGTGCAGCAGCAGCTGCACCTGCGCAGGAAGAGAAGAAAGAAGCCGCTCCGGCCGCCGCTGCTCCAGCAGCTGCCGCGGCAGCGAAAGAAGTGAACGTGCCTGATATCGGCGGTGACGAAGTTGAAGTTACCGAGATCCTGGTCAAAGTGGGCGACACCGTTGCCGCTGAACAGTCTCTGATCACCGTTGAAGGCGACAAAGCCTCTATGGAAGTTCCGGCGCCGTTCGCAGGTACCGTTAAAGAGATCAAGATCAACACCGGTGACAAAGTGTCTACTGGCTCCCTGATCATGGTCTTCGAAGTGGCAGGTGCAGCACCTGCTGCCGCGCCAGCTCAGGCTGCTGCTCCGGCACAGGCTGCTGCTCCAGCTGCGGCTGGCGGTGCGAAAGACGTTAACGTTCCGGACATCGGCGGCGACGAAGTTGAAGTGACCGAAGTGATGGTTAAAGTGGGCGACAAAGTTGCTGCTGAACAGTCACTGATCACCGTTGAAGGCGACAAGGCTTCTATGGAAGTCCCTGCGCCATTCGCCGGTACCGTTAAAGAGATCAAAATCAGTACCGGCGACAAAGTCTCTACCGGCTCGCTGATCATGGTCTTCGAAGTGGAAGGCGCTGCGCCTGCTGCGGCCCCTGCGGCTGCCGCTCCGGCACCTGCTGCTGCACCGGCTCAGGCAGCTAAACCTGCCGCTGCCCCTGCTGCGAAAGCAGAAGGCAAATCTGAGTTCGCTGAAAACGACGCTTACGTCCACGCGACTCCGCTGATTCGTCGCCTGGCGCGCGAATTCGGTGTGAACCTGGCGAAAGTGAAAGGCACCGGTCGTAAAGGCCGTATCCTGCGCGAAGACGTTCAGGCTTACGTGAAAGACGCGGTTAAGCGTGCTGAAGCGGCACCTGCTGCTGCCACCGGTGGCGGTATCCCGGGCATGCTGCCATGGCCGAAAGTCGACTTCAGCAAGTTTGGTGAAATCGAAGAAGTGGAACTGGGCCGCATCCAGAAGATCTCTGGTGCCAACCTGAGCCGTAACTGGGTGATGATCCCGCACGTTACGCACTTCGACAAAACCGATATCACCGATCTGGAAGCGTTCCGTAAACAGCAGAACGCCGAAGCTGAGAAGCGTAAACTGGACGTGAAATTCACCCCGGTTGTCTTCATCATGAAAGCCGTTGCCGCTGCTCTGGAGCAGATGCCACGTTTCAACAGCTCCCTGTCCGAAGATGGCCAGAAGCTGACGCTGAAGAAATACATCAACATCGGTGTTGCGGTTGATACGCCAAATGGTCTGGTTGTTCCGGTCTTTAAAGACGTGAACAAGAAGAGCATCACTGAGCTGTCCCGCGAACTGACCGAGATCTCCAAGAAAGCGCGTGACGGTAAGCTGACGGCTGGCGAAATGCAGGGCGGTTGCTTCACCATCTCCAGCATCGGCGGCCTGGGTACTACCCACTTCGCGCCGATTGTGAACGCGCCGGAAGTGGCGATCCTCGGTGTCTCCAAGTCTGCGATGGAGCCAGTGTGGAACGGGAAAGAGTTTATGCCGCGTCTGATGATGCCGATTTCTCTCTCCTTCGACCACCGCGTGATCGACGGTGCTGATGGTGCCCGCTTCATTACCATCATCAACAACACCCTGAGCGACATTCGCCGCCTGGTGATGTAATCGAAAAGCCGGCCTGACGGCCGGCTTTTTTCTGGTAATCTCATGCAGTTGGTGAGCTTATTGGCGAAAGCAAAAATTCGTGAGCCGTTTGTTGTTTCAAAATTGTTAACAATTTTGTAAAATACGAGCGGATAGAACGACCCGGTGGACGACGGGTATAAATTAAGAGGTCATGATGAGCACAGAAATCAAAACTCAGGTCGTAGTACTTGGGGCAGGCCCGGCAGGTTATTCCGCAGCATTCCGTGCCGCGGATTTAGGTCTGGAAACCGTCATCGTAGAACGTTACAACACCCTCGGTGGTGTTTGTCTGAACGTCGGCTGTATCCCTTCTAAAGCGCTGCTGCACGTTGCAAAAGTTATCGAAGAAGCCAAAGCGCTGGCCGATCACGGTATCGTCTTCGGCGAGCCGAAAACCGATATCGACAAGATTCGTACCTGGAAAGAGAAAGTTATCACTCAACTGACCGGTGGTCTGGCTGGCATGGCCAAAGGCCGTAAAGTGAAAGTGGTTAACGGTCTGGGTAAATTTACCGGGGCAAATACCCTGGAAGTGGAAGGCGAAAACGGCAAAACCGTGATCAACTTCGACAACGCGATCATCGCGGCGGGCTCCCGTCCGATCGAACTGCCGTTCATTCCACATGAAGATCCACGCGTGTGGGACTCCACCGATGCGCTGGAACTGAAAGAAGTACCAAAACGCCTGCTGGTTATGGGTGGCGGTATCATCGGTCTGGAAATGGGTACCGTGTACCATGCGCTGGGTTCAGAGATTGACGTGGTTGAAATGTTCGACCAGGTTATCCCGGCTGCTGACAAAGACATCGTTAAAGTCTTCACCAAACGCATCAGCAAGAAGTTCAACCTGATGCTGGAAACCAAAGTGACTGCCGTTGAAGCGAAAGAAGACGGTATTTACGTTTCCATGGAAGGCAAAAAAGCCCCTGCAGAAGCGCAGCGTTACGACGCCGTGCTGGTGGCCATCGGCCGTGTGCCGAACGGTAAAAACCTGGATGCAGGTGCAGCGGGCGTGGAAGTTGACGACCGTGGCTTCATCCGCGTTGACAAGCAGCTGCGCACCAACGTGCCGCACATCTTTGCTATCGGCGATATCGTCGGTCAGCCAATGCTGGCACACAAAGGTGTTCACGAAGGTCACGTTGCCGCAGAAGTTATCGCCGGCATGAAGCACTACTTCGATCCGAAAGTGATCCCATCTATCGCCTACACCGAGCCAGAAGTTGCCTGGGTTGGTCTGACCGAGAAAGAAGCGAAAGAGAAAGGCATCAGCTATGAAACCGCCACCTTCCCGTGGGCTGCTTCTGGCCGTGCTATCGCTTCCGATTGCGCAGATGGCGTAACCAAACTGATCTTCGACAAAGAGACTCACCGTGTGATCGGTGGTGCGATTGTCGGCACCAACGGCGGCGAGCTGCTGGGTGAGATCGGTCTGGCGATCGAAATGGGCTGTGACGCTGAAGACATCGCCCTGACCATCCACGCTCACCCGACTCTGCACGAGTCTGTTGGCCTGGCGGCAGAAGTGTTCGAAGGCAGCATCACCGACCTGCCGAACGCGAAAGCGAAGAAGAAGTAATTTTCTTCCGGCAATAAAAAAGCGGCTCATGAGCCGCTTTTTTTTATCCTGCAAAAACCTACTGCGCCACACGTTGCCAGCGATCGCCCGGGTTAAACGCCGCCAGCGCTTTGGCTTCCTCCGCCGACGTCTCACCCAGATTGGCCTGCCACACCCGGTCATCCCCGTTGATCATAAAGCTCATCACCCCGGTTTCACCGTAACTCACTGGCCAGGCAATCATCGCAAAGCCTGATTTGCTGTCCGGCAGGATACGGAAATGGTAGCCGTGGTAGCCCTGACCCGGCTCTTTCGGGCTGAAGGCCGGGCCGAGCGGGCTGGGGGCTTCACCGGGTTTCACCGGCCAGTAGAGACCATCTTTTTTACCCTCGCTGCTGACAATTTTCTGCGCATACTGGTTGGCGAGGGCGTAATAGCTCTCCTGCGCATCGACGTAGGCGTGCAGCGCCTCGATAGCGGCCAGCTCGTTGCGGCCCACTTCACGGTTGAGGATCTCCTCTTTGGCCTCCTGCATGTCGAACTGCCACCCCTCGGCGCGTTTCACCACCGGGATCGGCAGCTGCCAGTGGTACTCACCCACAGTGAGCCAGGCCATGTCGCCGTCGATCACCGTGTGATGGTTCACCTGCCAGTCACGCTTAAAACGATCCACCGCTTCCGGGTCAACGCCATCGGCCGGTAAGAAGGTGCGCCAGTCTTCGCCGAGCAGGTTGCCCATTTCCTTGTCGTTCTGCTCGTTGATGGCTTTCGCCAGCGCATCAGTCGCCTGTTCGGGCGTGCTGAAATGTTGTTGGGCAAAGACGCCGGTCGATACCATGAACAACATCATTGCGCTGAGTAATTTACTTTTCATTGTCGTCTCCCTTAACGATGACGAAATTCGCGGTGTTCACCGCCGCCCCGGCGTTCAGACATCTGCTCTCTGCCGCCGCTGCGTTGTTCCAGATGGCGGGCCGACTGCTGACGGCTCTGCATCCCACGCTGCTGTTGGACCTGCCAGCTGGCCGAGCGGCTGTCGTTGCCGCTGAGGGCGTTGGCCCGCTGATGCGTTTGCGTGGCTCGCTGCCGGGTCTGCTCGGTGCGCTGCTGCGGTTGTGCCTTGCGGGCGGTTTCCGGGCGGGTCGCGGTGCGTTGGGGGTTATTTTCCCGTTTGGTGGTTTTCGGGCGCTCGTTGTCGTATCCCCGATAGTTATTGCGCTGGGAGATCTGCTTCAGTTGCTGGCTTGCCGCCCGGCGCTGGGCGTCGCGGTTGACGGTCCCTTGCGGCGTAGTGAGGCTGGTGGCGTAGGGTACGCCCCCGCGATAGGCCGGATTATGCTGCCAGCCGCGGTTAGCATCCAGTCGTTCACCGCTGATCTTATTGAAGTTATCCACGTTGATATTGATGTTGTTATCACCGTTACGCGAATAGCCGCCGTGGTGATCCCCGTTATGGTGGTCATGATCCCAGTCATCATCGTCATCCCAGTCGATATTGCTGAAGATGGCGTAGGTCGTGGCCACCCCGAGGCTGAAGCCCAGCCCTTTCACCAGGCTGTCGGTGAACTGTTCCCCCGGAGGTGGCGGCAGATAGACCGGCGGATAACTGGTATTAGGCCAGGTACCATAAACCGTGCTGGGGTTGTAGGTCGGGACATACACCACCTGCGGATCGGCGGATTCAATCTTGATCACCGTTGGGGCAGGGGCTGACGTTGAGGTTGAGTTCGAAGTGGAGACTTTTGGCGGTTCGGTTTTCGCCACCGTGGTCACCGTCTGCTGCGGCGTGGACTGCAGCGCGCCGGTTTGCTGCGCCAGCAGGCGCAAGCGCTGGACGGAGTCCATCACATCCTTCGGCTGGGCGAGAAACGCATCCCCGAGATTCTGCACCCACGGTGGGTTTTCCCCCATCAGCGACATCAGCTGCGGGAAGGCGACCAGCGATTTCACGCTCGGATCCCAGGGCTGCCCCGCGGCCGCCTGAACTGCCGCATCTCCCTGCATCTTCGGATTGTCCCGCGACCACTGGGCCGCCTGGATCACGTTCGCCGGGTAGGTGGCGGCCATCAACACTTGCGACAGTAGTGCGTCCGGGTAGAGAGCAATCGGAGCGACCCACTGATCGATTTGCGCTGCGGTGTAGGCCACCGGCAGCTGGGGCACAGCCACCGGGGCGGTTTGAGTTACCGGAGCGGGCTGTACGGTTGGCGGAGGCTGAGTGATGGTTTCCGGTGCGCGGCTATTCACGTAGACAACGCCAGAGGCGGCTAACAGCCCGGCGCTACACAGGAGAGCAAGCAGATGTGGCTTAAGGGGCAACTTCATAGTAAGACTCCGACGAGAGCGAGGCCGTAAGGCGTTTACGTTGCCGCGAGTATATGCACCCGGGTATTACTTTTTTGACTTAAACAGGGAACCGTTCCGAATGGCCGGAGAAAGAGTGTGAGCGTTTATTACACAGATTATATCCGATGGCGCAAGTTCCGTTGGGGTTTCAAATGGCCGCTCTTGCGAGCGGCCAGCAGCTAGTTGCCGAGGTTAATGACAAACAGCACTGTGATGTCGGATATGCTCCAGCCACCGTGCAGTGCCGTCAGCAGTAAACCGATCACAACGATCAGCGTATAGAACCGCATCTCCATTGCGAGCGTTCCTTTGCAGGCTACGCGGGTTCATTCTTCACCGGGAAAGGCAGAACCAGGCAAATTGGGGTCTTGCCACGTAGGTTACGGAACTGCTCCCGGGCCCGGTGACTGGTTGCTACACCAGCGAAGCAGGCCAACTAAACATTAATGAAATATGATGAAAGAAAGAAGGTAAGAATTACGCATACATGGACTTTCATCCGAAACAGGAAAGCGGTACGCAAAATCTCAATATTGGCTTGCAAGGAAGGGGACCGTGATGCAAAATTCATCTCGTTGGGGTTTTGCCACAAATCTGCTAACCCGGTGTGCTACCACCGCAAGGCAACAAAATAACCGCTTTAGGGCGGTTTTTTTGTGCCTGAAATTCTTCCCGCCTCGCCGCTATACCATGCTTAACGATTCAGCAAACGATTTAATGTTGCTTTTTTGTAAACGGATTAACACTGTCTGAAAATCCTGCTATGCTGCCCGACGCGGTATCGGGCATTTACCCTACAAACTGCTGTCTCACAGGAGCGTGAAGAGAACGCCGGCCGCATATGACAATGAGAGCGAGGAGAACCGTCGTGCTAGAAGAATACCGTAAGCACGTAGCAGAACGTGCCGCCGAGGGGATTGTACCGAAACCCTTAGATGCTACCCAGATGGCTGGGCTCGTCGAGCTGCTGAAGAATCCGCCAAAAGGCGAAGAAGAATTCCTGTTAGATCTGTTGATCAACCGTGTACCGCCAGGCGTCGATGAAGCCGCCTACGTCAAAGCCGGTTTCCTTGCTGCAATTGCCAAAGGCGAAGCAACCTCCCCACTGGTTACCCCTGAAAAAGCGATTGAACTGCTCGGCACCATGCAGGGCGGTTATAATATTCATCCGCTGATTGATGCGCTGGACAGCGCCACGCTGGCACCGATTGCCGCTAAAGCCCTGTCCCACACTCTGCTGATGTTCGATAACTTCTACGACGTAGAAGAGAAAGCGAAAGCGGGCAATGGCTACGCGAAGCAGGTCATGCAGGCCTGGGCTGATGCCGAATGGTTCCTGAACCGTCCTCAGCTTGCGGAAAAAATGACCGTCACCGTCTTCAAGGTGACTGGCGAAACCAATACCGATGACCTCTCTCCGGCGCCGGATGCCTGGTCACGCCCGGATATCCCGCTGCACGCCCTGGCGATGCTGAAAAACGCCCGCGAAGGCATTGAACCGGATCAGCCGGGTGCCGTCGGTCCAATCAAGCAGATTGAGGCGTTAGCGCAAAAAGGCTTCCCGCTGGCGTACGTCGGTGACGTGGTCGGGACGGGTTCTTCGCGTAAATCCGCAACCAACTCCGTGCTGTGGTTCATGGGGGATGACATTCCTCACGTGCCGAACAAGCGCGGCGGCGGCCTGTGCCTCGGCGGCAAAATTGCCCCTATCTTCTTCAACACCATGGAAGATGCTGGCGCCCTGCCGATTGAAGTGGACGTGAACAACCTGAACATGGGCGACGTGATTGACGTGTACCCGTTCAAAGGCGAAGTGCGTAACCACGAAACCAACGAACTGCTGGCGACCTTCGAACTGAAAACCGACGTACTGATCGACGAAGTGCGCGCCGGTGGCCGTATCCCGCTGATCATCGGTCGTGGCCTGACCACCAAAGCGCGTGAAGCGCTGGGTCTGACGCACAGCGACGTATTCCGTCAGGCGAAAGACGTCGCCGAAAGCGACCGGGGTTACTCTCTGGCGCAGAAAATGGTTGGTCGCGCATGCGGCGTAGCCGGTATCCGTCCGGGTGCCTACTGCGAGCCGAAGATGACCTCCGTGGGCTCTCAGGACACCACCGGTCCTATGACCCGTGACGAACTGAAAGACCTGGCGTGCCTGGGCTTCTCCTCTGACCTGGTGATGCAGTCCTTCTGTCACACAGCGGCCTATCCAAAGCCGGTTGACGTCACCACGCACCACACCCTGCCAGACTTCATCATGAACCGTGGCGGTGTCTCTCTGCGTCCGGGCGATGGCGTCATCCACTCCTGGCTGAACCGTATGCTGCTGCCGGATACCGTCGGTACCGGTGGTGACTCCCACACCCGTTTCCCGATTGGCATCTCTTTCCCGGCGGGTTCTGGTCTGGTGGCCTTTGCCGCTGCGACCGGCGTGATGCCGCTGGACATGCCGGAATCTGTTCTGGTGCGTTTCAAAGGCAAAATGCAGCCGGGCATTACCCTGCGTGACCTCGTACATGCGATCCCGCTGTACGCGATCAAACAGGGCCTGCTGACCGTTGAGAAGAAGGGCAAGAAGAACATCTTCTCTGGCCGCATCCTTGAGATCGAAGGTCTGCCGGATCTGAAAGTGGAGCAGGCGTTCGAACTGACCGATGCCTCCGCTGAACGTTCTGCTGCGGGCTGTACCATCAAGCTGAACCAGGCGCCAATCGAAGAGTACCTGACCTCCAACATCGTGCTGCTGAAGTGGATGATTGCTGAAGGCTACGGCGACCGTCGTACTCTGGAGCGTCGTATTCAGGGCATGGAGAAATGGCTGGCGGATCCACAGCTGCTGGAAGCCGATGCTGACGCAGAATACGCGGCAGTGATCGACATCGATCTGGCGGACATCAAAGAGCCAATCCTGTGTGCGCCGAACGATCCGGATGACGCGCGTCCTCTGTCTGACGTTCAGGGCGAACAGATTGACGAAGTGTTTATCGGTTCGTGCATGACTAACATTGGTCACTTCCGTGCTGCCGGTAAACTGCTGGATACCCATAAAGGCCAGCTGCCGACTCGCCTGTGGGTGGCTCCGCCAACCCGTATGGACGCGGCCCAGCTGACGGAAGAAGGTTACTACAGCATATTTGGTAAGAGCGGGGCGCGTATCGAAATCCCTGGCTGTTCCCTGTGTATGGGTAACCAGGCGCGCGTGGCTGACGGTGCGACGGTTGTCTCTACTTCTACCCGTAACTTCCCGAACCGTTTAGGTACCGGTGCAAACGTCTACCTGGCCTCTGCGGAGCTGGCGGCGGTTGCGGCGCTGATTGGCAAACTGCCAACGCCGGAAGAGTACCAGACCTTCGTGGCCCAGGTAGATAAGACCGCGGTGGATACCTATCGCTATCTGAACTTCGACCAGCTCTCTCAGTACACCGAGAAGGCTGACGGGGTTATCTTCCAGACGGCGGTATAAACACCCTGAGTCGCCCGGTGGCGCTACGCTTACCGGGCCTACAAAACCCATCGCAACCGCGGTGGGTTTTTTATTTTCATTCCTTCCACGCGTTCCGCTTTTTTTCTGTCTCGCTGCTGCGATAATTACTGCAAGGGCTTTGCAGAGGAAAATACTATGGATTACGAATTTCTGCGTGATATCACCGGCGTGGTGAAAGTGCGCATGTCGATGGGCCACGAAGTGGTCGGTCACTGGTTCAATGAGGAAGTGAAAGAGAACCTGAGCCTGCTCGATGAAGTGGAACAGGCTGCGCGCACGGTAAAAGGCAGTGAACGATCCTGGCAACGCACCGGGCATGAATACACGCTGTGGATGGACGGCGAAGAGGTCATGGTTCGCGCCAATCAGCTGGAGTTTTCCGGCGACGAGATGGAAGAGGGGATGAACTACTACGATGAAGAGAGCCTGTCGCTGTGCGGCGTGGAGGATTTTCTGCAGGTGGTGGCGGCCTACCGTGATTTCATGAAACAGAAGTAAGATCCGGAGCCTCCCTGCTCCGGACGCACCTTATACGGCCGTAATGTTGCGGCCGTAGTAAATTTCGCGCATCTCTTTCCACAGCAGGTCAGTAATGACCTTCCGCTCATCTTCGCTTAAATCTTCCGGCCGGGTATGGAACATGTAGTGCTTCAGGTCGAACTCCTTCAGCAGCATCTTGGTATGGAAGATATTTTCCTGATACACGTTCACATCCATCATGTCGTACAGCGCTTTCATGTCCTCAGACATAAAGCTCTGAATCGAGTTAATTTCATGATCGATAAAGTGCTTCATGCCGTTGATATCACGGGTAAAGCCGCGCACGCGGTAATCAATGGTCACGATGTCGGATTCAAGCTGATGAATCAGGTAGTTCAGCGCATTGAGAGGGGAAATCACCCCGCAGGTCGACACTTCAATATCGGCGCGGAAAGTACATAAGCCGCCTTCCGGATGACTCTCCGGGTAGGTATGGACGCAGATATGGCTCTTATCGAGATGGGCCACCACCGCTTCCGGCAGCGGGCCGGGGTGCTCGGTAGGGTCGATAAGCGTCGGATCCACCGGCTCTTCGCTGACCAGAATGGTGACGCTGGCGCCCTGAGGTTCATAATCCTGACGGGCGATGTTCAGGATATTGGCACCGATGATGGAGCAGGTTTCTGACAGGATCTCGGTCAGTCGGTTGGCGTTATAGAGTTCATCGATATAGGCGATATAACCATCGCGCTCTTCCGCCGTTTTGACATAGCAGATATCGTAAATACAAAAACTCAGGCTTTTGGTCAGGTTGTTAAAGCCATGCAGTTTTAGCTTTTTCAATTCATTCACCCCCTCAGAGCATCCTGCAAATATTGCGGCAAGGCAAAGGCTGCGGTATGGACGGCCGGATTGTAATAACGGCAGGTCAGATTCGCGTGCTGGAAGCGCGCCTGAATGATGCCGGTAGAGAGATGACGCAGGGCTTCATTGTCCGTCGCCCAGGCAAAGGTCATCACGCCGCCGTAGTAGGTCGGGATCGCCGCCTGATAGAAGCTGACGTCGGCAAAGTAGTGGCTCAGCTTACGGTGGCTGTCGAGGGCTTCATCCTGCTGCAGGAAGCAGACACCGTTCTGGGCGACGAAGACCCCGCCAGGGTTCAGGCAGCGTTTGCAGCCTTCATAGAACGCCGAGGTAAACAGACTCTCGCCGGGCCCAATCGGATCGGTGCAATCGGAGATGATCGCATCGAAGGTCTGCGTCGTCTGGTTAACAAAATTGACGCCGTCGTCGATCACCAACGTAAAGCGCGGATCGTCGTAACTTCCGGCATTGTGATTGGGCAGATACTGGCGACAGAAAGAGACCACGCCAGCGTCGATCTCGACCATGGTGATACTTTCAACGTTTTTGTGGCGGGACACTTCGCGCAGCATCGCGCCGTCGCCGCCGCCGATGATCAGCACATGCTTCGCATTGCCGTGGGCCAGCAGCGGGACGTGAGTCATCATCTCGTGATAAATGAATTCATCACGCTCGGTGGTCTGCACCACGCCATCCAGCGCCATCACCCGGCCAAAGGCCGCGTTTTCGAAAATGATCAGATCCTGATGATCGGTTTTCTCATGATAGAGCACGTTATCAATGGCAAAGTACTGTCCAAACTGGTCATGCAGCGTTTCATGCCACATTTTCTTTTCGGCCATGGGATGATACCTCCTTTGTTAACACCCGGTTAAAACGGGCGAAACATCATAGCTAACAATGACCGTGGTTGCACGGTCATCCATTCAGCAATCGGGCATCGGGAGGGGAGTTACTTAACGTAGGCGAGCAGGCTCAGCGAGTCGCGAGCCAGGGCTTTACATTTTTTTGCCGTGGGAATGCCGATGCCGCTGAGATCGCGGTAGCTGTCTTCACCGAGGGTTTTCATATCGAAACTGTCGTAGTTGCTCAGATCCCACTGGTTCTGTTGAGCAAAGAAGACCAGCGCGCGACGAATCTGACCGTTAGGTAAATTCTGGTAGCCACAGTCGTTTTTCAGAAATACAAACACCGCCGTTAAATCCGCCATGTCTTCGGCTTCATTTTCACTCAGCGCATAGCTATTTGCGCAACTAATCATCAGGGTGCTGAACAGGATTGTTCGGAAAAACGTCTTCATTGCTTCTACCAATACGTCACGGAAATTCAACGTTAGCACACTTCCCGCCGGTGCGACGATCTTTATTATTGCTGCGCTTCTTGACCTTCCGGCAAGGGGAGGGTTTATGCTCATGGCATCGAATGCTGCGAATAAGGAGATGAACATGCAACGCCGTGATTTTTTAAAATATTCTGCCGCACTGGGTGTCGCCAGTGCCTTACCGCTGTGGAGCCGCGCTGCTTTTGCGGCCGAGCGTCCCGTCCTGCCGATCCCCAATTTGCTCACACCCGACGCGCGTAATCAGGTGAAGCTGGTGGTGGAGGCGGGCAAAACCGCCTTTGGACCGCACAACGCCACCACCTGGGGCTACAACGGCAATCTGCTGGGCCCGACCATTCAGCTACGCAAGGGAAAAGCGCTGACCGTTAATATCCACAACACCCTCAATGAAGAGACCACCGTCCACTGGCATGGTCTGGAGGTACCGGGCGAGGTGGACGGCGGCCCGCACGGCATCATTAAACCCGGTGGCCAGCGGACAGTGACCTTTACCCCGGATCAGCGGGCGGCCACCTGCTGGTTCCATCCCCATCAGCACGGCAAAACCGGGCATCAGGTGGCGATGGGGCTCGCCGGGCTGGTACTGATTGAGGATGATGAAAGTCGCCTGCTGCGCCTGCCTAAGCAATGGGGCATCGACGATGTGCCGGTGATCGTGCAGGACAAAAAATTTACCGCCGACGGACAGATTGATTATCAGCTGGATGTGATGAGCGCCGCGGTGGGCTGGTTTGGCGATACGCTGCTGACCAACGGCGCTATTTACCCGCAGCACAATGCCCCGAAAGGCTGGCTGCGCCTGCGTCTGCTCAACGGCTGTAACGCCCGCTCGCTTAACTTTGCCGCCAGCGATAAGCGCCCGCTGTACGTGGTCGCCAGTGACGGCGGTCTGCTGGCTGAGCCGGTGAAAGTG
This sequence comes from Leclercia tamurae, assembly GCF_025566055.1. GTDB lineage: Bacteria > Pseudomonadota > Gammaproteobacteria > Enterobacterales > Enterobacteriaceae > Enterobacter > Enterobacter tamurae. The sequence goes on along the minus strand of NZ_JAMHKS010000067.1, from coordinate 863 downwards.
ACCGAGCTGCCGATGCTGATGGGCGAGCGTTTTGAGGTGCTAGTGGATATCAGCGACGGCAAGCCATTTGATCTGGTGACCCTGCCGGTCAGCCAGATGGGGATGGCGGTGGCACCGTTTGATAAGCCGCAGCCGGTGTTGCGCATTCAGCCGCTGCTGGTGACCGCATCGGGCACATTGCCGGATACGCTGACCACCCTGCCGGCGCTGCCGTCACTGGAGGGGCTGACCCAGCGCAAACTGCAGCTGTCGATGGATCCGATGCTCGACATGATGGGTATGCAGGCCTTAATGAAGAAGTACGGCCATCAGGCCATGGCGGGTATGGATCATGGCCAGATGGATCACGGCAAGATGGGCGGGATGGATCACAGCATGCATGGATTTGATTTCCGTAACGGTAATCGCATCAACGGTAAAGCCTTCGATATGCACACGCCGCAGTTCGCCGCCGCGAAAGGGCAGTATGAGCGCTGGACGATCTCAGGCGAGGGGGACATGATGCTGCATCCGTTCCATATTCACGGCACCCAGTTCCGCATCTTGTCAGAAAACGGTAAAGCGCCAGCGGTGCATCGCGCGGGCTGGAAGGATACGGTACGCGTTGAGGGTGGGGTGAGTGAGGTGTTAGTGAAGTTCGATCACGACGCGCCGAAAGAGTATGCCTATATGGCGCACTGCCATCTGTTAGAGCATGAAGATACGGGGATGATGCTCGGCTTCACGGTATAAAAAAGCCGGGTGGCGGCTATGAACTGCACCCAAAATGTTGGACACGATCTGACATCTGAGGGTGCAGTTTATGAAACATTCTTCTGCTGTAAAACTTGCGGCCGTACGTCACTATCTTGCCGGAAAGGCCG